>CAIKKV010000324.1 GCA_903828035.1 uncultured bacterium | reverse complement strand
ATTCGTTTGCTATGGAAAAACTCGGCTCTCCCCGCGATCAAATCATCGGTCAGCCCATTTCCAAATACGTTTACTCACAGGGAAAGAGCCCCAAATCGGAAGCAGGGGCGCACCAGGCTCCCGATTTTGTCGAGAATCTGCTGCTCAAGCCGGATGGAGAAAAGGTGCCCGTTCTAGAAAGTCGGACACACATCAGCCGAAATGGGAAAAATCTCATCATCGAAAGTTTCATTGACATCACGGCTCAGAAGAGAGCGGAGCAGGAGCTGGCCCGCTTGAACCGTCAGCTTTTGGAGGCTTCGAGGCAGGCAGGCATGGCGGAAGTAGCCACCGGAGTTTTGCATAATGTTGGGAACGTCCTCAACAGTGTCAACATATCCGCATCCATGATGGATGAGCAGCTTCGAAAATCCAAGATCGCCAATGTGGCCCGTCTGGCCTCACTGGTCAACGAGCATGCCTCTGACCTGGCCTGTTTCCTCACTCAAGATCCAAAGGGTTTGCAGATTCCTGAATATCTCAACACATTGGAAAAACACCTGATATTGGAGCAGGATCGATTCGTCAATGAGCTAGGCCTGCTGAAGAAAGGGGTGGATCACATCAAGGGTATAGTCGCCATGCAGCAGCATTATGCCAAGGCTTCCGGGATTGTCGATGTGTTTTCGGCGGCAGAAGTTGTGGCGAATTGCGCCAAAAGTTTTGTTACCCAAGAGGGGGGTGAGGAAGGCAATAAAGCATACGTTGCGCCAGAAGTTACTGTTACCATGGAAAAGATGGATAAAAACATGAGTCAGAACACGCGCAAAGAGTTGTTAGCAAAGTTACGGCGGCGATACCAAAACGCTGGGAAAGAGCACAAGAGCAAGTTGCTGGACCAAGCGCAGCAGTTGCTGGGATATCATCGAAAAGCGGCTATCCGAGCCTTGCATTCATGCCCCCGGGAGCCAGCGCCCAGGATTGTCACCGGACGGCCATTGAGCTATGAACCGGGAATGCTGCTTCCGTGGTTGCGTCCGATCTGGGCAGCCACAGATTATGCCTGCGGGCGTCGGCTGGCGGCAATGCTGCCCGAATGGATTCCGGCCTATGAACAACACGAAAGGAGCATCCCTGCCGAAGCACGGGAAAAGCTCTTGATGGCCAGTGCGCGCACGCTGGACCGTCTGCTTGAACCCTTGCGCAGTCAGGGGATGGGGCGGGCGACAACCCGGCCAGGAACCCTGCTGCGCCATCAGATACCCATTCGCGGCAGCGTGTGGGAGCAAAACGTGGCAGGTTGGATGGAAGTGGACACGGTCGCCTTGTGCGGAGGCAGTGTGAGTGGAGAGTTTGTGTGGATGGTCGATGGGGTTGACTATGCGACGACCTGGGTGGAACTGCGAGCCATCTGGTGCCGGGGCCAGGAGGCCACGCTGGCCGCTCTGCAGGATATGGAAAAGAGCCTGCCATTTGATCTTCTGGGCCTGGATAGTGACAACGGCGGGGAGTTTATCAACCACCATGTGATCCGATGGCTCCAAAAGCGTCAGCGTCCGGTCTATTTTACCCGCAGCCGCCCCTATAAAAAGGATGACAACGCCCATGTGGAGCAGAAGAACTGGACGCACGTGAGGCAATGTTTTGGGTATGAACGATATGACAATTCCGAGCTCATCGAGCCGATGAATGCGCTGGTCAAGGGGTCTTACGGACAGCTTCTGAACTACTTTCACGCCTCGCTGAAGCTGGATCATACCGAGCGCCATGACGGGAAAGTGCGCCGTGTTTATGGACCAGCACAGACACCGTTCTCACGGGTACTGGCTACACCGCAGGTGCGCACAGCCATCAAAGATCGGTTGCGCCAAGACAAAGCCAGGCTCAATCCATTCGCATTGAAGCAAGCCACTGTAAAAAGCCTCAAAGCCATTGAGGCGTTACGCAGGAAGCGATTGTGAATAACTTGCGTTTCCAACCTCCCCCAGACCCCCTCCGTGGACGCCGCGGGCTTTCGGCCGCAGGGGGGCGCGAGCTAAGGCTCGCAGCTCGCCCCCCTGCTCGTTTTAACTCGCTTCCTGGCCCGCAAAAGAGTATCTCTCTTAAATGCCTTTGGGTAACACCCCTTTTGGCACAACGTATCCCTCCCTTGGGTAACAGTTACTTTTGGCGCACGGCGCATGACCTGGAACATTGGTGGCGACAGGGTGCGCGATATGACCACGCAGTCATGGGCGCCAATCATGGTATGTTCGAGTACTTTATAGCGATAAGGTTCTGCCATGCTTTTCGCATACTTTATTTCGTCATCCTCCGTATCCGGCATATCCATTCTGGCGGCAACACCGCCATCAGCCTGGAACCATCTTCCCTCTTTTGTTTTACACCAGGCGAACCATGAACTATCTTTGAGGCTGTGCCTGATCCATTTCAATTCCAAGGAGTCATCAGTGCGCTTGCGCTGCAGGAATTCCAGCGATCGATTCGAATCGGTCTTCAACTGTGGTTTGAAACCACGGTAGAAGTTCAGGCCCATGGTGGCGGATTCCGATTGTTTCCAAATCTCTTCGGGAGTCATGGACTTCCACCAGTCTGCTGGAAGTGCTCTGGGGGATTCAGCGGCTGTGAGAGCGTGGCATGAAAGAAACAGGATGGCCACGATCCAGTAACCAATCCGGATCGGCAGCCGCGGATTGGGCATGGCTTCACCCATTACCAAAACGTTAACTGAGTTCGAGGTTAATCGTCTATTGATCATGAATGCAATACTAACGAGTTATGCAATATAAGAAAGAAAAAGAAGTGTATAAAAGCAGTAGAGTTGATGGAATGTCTTTATCATCGTTCTGAGCAAAGTAGAACCTGATCTGGAATGGGCATGATCATGTGCAAAAAGAGGTGGGGAGACTATAAATATATGTCGACAGTTTTTAAATGACTGTGCCGAACGTCGTCCCGTTCGAAGCAGTGCCATTAATCGCGTTGAGGAGTTCGAATGGGAGTATCCGGGAATAAAAGAGATAAATAGGCGGGCGCCAGCTCGCGCCAGTGGCCGACTTTTATTTTTTTCGCAGGTGGGTGATATGCGTGTGGATAGTTCCCTGGCCAACCTTGAGCGCATCCGGCAATTCTTTGTGTGAACAGCCTTGCAGCAAAAACGCCAAAATCTCGTTTTCGCGCGGGGTGAACATCTTATTGAAATCTGCACCTGAGGAATGACGGCGCATGCCT
>CAIKKV010000323.1 GCA_903828035.1 uncultured bacterium | reverse complement strand
TGCCATGGCATTTCACCGGGGCGACCGAAGGCCTGTTCTCCGATGAAAACTTCTACGCCATGATCATCCTTTCTCTCACCTCGATCTATGCGATCAAAGGCGGCATGGTCAGCGTGGTGATCACCGAGGTCCTGCAATTCACCATCCTGACATTGACATCCATCACGATCGGCGCGATCGCCATCTGGAAAGTGTCGCCCGAGATGCTGCAAAACGCGGTCCCAGCCGGCTGGACCAATCCGTTCTTCGGCCTGCATTTGGGGCTCGATTGGACCGGCATCCTGGACAAGGCCAACGACGTGATCCAAAAGGATGGCAACGAATTGTTCGGCATCATCTTCGGAATGATGTTCATGAAGGGGATTTTGGCCAGCCTTGCCGGGCCGGCGCCGAACTACGACATGCAGCGGATTTTGGCCACGCGCAGCCCTCGCGAGGCCAGCCTGATGAACGCCATGGTGAACGTGGTTCTCTACTTCCCTCGCTACATGATGATCACGGGGCTGACGGTGCTGGCCATTGCTTTCTGCATGCCCGAGCTGCGCGCCATGGACAAGCCTGACTTCGAAAAGCTTCTGCCGATTGTTCTCTCCCAGTATGTGCCGACCGGAGTGGTTGGCTTCCTCCTGGCGGGCCTGCTGGCGGCGTTCATGTCCAATTTCGCCGCGACCATCAACGCGGCGCCGGCGTACATTGTCAACGACATCTACAAGCGCTTTATCAATCCGAATTCTTCGCCTAAAACGCAGGTTGGCTTGAGCCGGATCGCTTCGGTCGCGGTGCTGTTTGTCGGCATCCTGTTCGGCCTCTTAACCAATAGAATCACCGATGTCATGATGTGGATTGTCGGCGCGTTGTACAGCGGTTATGTCATTTCGAACGTGCTCAAGTGGTACTGGTGGCGATTTACCGGCTACGGTTATTTCTGGGGCATGGTGGTCGGCATTTTCGGGGCGATGATCGTGCCCAATATCCTGGAGCGCATGGTGGGCCATTCCATCAATCCGCTCTACACGTTCCCGGTCATCTTTGGGCTGTCGGTGGTTGGCTGCATCGCAGGCACTTTCCTGAGCAAACCCGAGGACGAGGCGATTCTCAAGAGCTTCTACAAAACGGTTCGCCCCTGGGGATTCTGGGGGCCTATCCGGGACAAGGTCATGAAGGAAGATCCCGCGTTCAGGCCCAATATGAACTGCGGCAAGGACTGCACGAACGTTCTGGTTGGCATTGTCTGGCAGCTATGCCTCACGGCCCTGCCCATCTATATCGTGCTGCGCAGCTGGTCCTGGGCGGGCGCCATCCTGGCCACGCTTGTTGTCACCTCGATTTTCATCAAGTTCAACTGGTACGACAAACTGGAGGCGGATTGACGGTTTACGGCACTTTAACGAGATTTAAACACGATTCAAGCTATGAAAGCAGTTTCCCTATTGGCCGTGATGGTTTGCGCGGCTGCGATTCAAGTGGTCCACGCCAAATCGGCCTTTACGGAATTTGTCTCTGCAAAGGGCGATCAGCTCATGGAGGCGGGCAAGCCGTTCCGCTTTATCTCCTTCAATATTCCCAACCTTCACCTGGTCGAGGACAATATGGTCTTCGACAAGGAAAGCGCCTGGCGCTGGCCCGACCGCTTCGAGACTCTGGACGCCCTGCAATCCGTCAAACAGCAGGGCGGCACAGTGGTGCGCACCTATGTGCTTTCGGTTGTCCGCACCAATGACGCTCCCGGCGTGCCGCGCCATGTGCTGGGGCGCGGCAAGTTCAATGAGGAGGCATTTCGGGCGCTGGATCTTGTCTTGCAGACCGCCAATGAAACCGGGGTGCGAGTCATCATCCCCTTTGTCGACAACTGGAGCTGGTGGGGCGGAATCGCCGAGTATGCGGGATTACGGGGGAAGCAAAAGGAGGCGTTCTGGAGCGATCCGGAGGTGATCGCCGACTTCAAGGAGACAATCCGTTTTTTGGTCAACCGGACCAACACGCTCACCGGTGTTGCCTACCGCAACGACAAGGCCATATTGGCCTGGGAGACCGGCAACGAGCTGCAGTCGCCCGCGCCGTGGACCCGCGAGATTGCCGCGTATATCAAGAGCCTGGATCGCAATCATCTGGTCATCGATGGTTATCATTCGCCGGTCCTTCGAGACGAATCGCTGGCGATCTCGGAAATCGATGTGGTCACCACGCATCATTATCCAGGCGAGAAAAAAACCTATGCCGAGTTGGCCCGCGCCAACCAGGCGAAAGCAAAGGGCAGGAAACCCTATTTTGTGGGCGAATTCGGTTTTGTGGAAACAAAACAGATCGAATCCCTGCTGGATGTGGTCATCCAGGAGGACATCGCCGGGGCGTTGATCTGGAGTCTGCGCCCCCGCAGTCGCGACGGTGGTTTCTACTGGCATTCGGAGCCTGCCGGAGGCGACAAATACAAGGCTTATCATTGGGCCGGTTTCCCCACGGGCTCGGGATATGATGAGGCCAAGCTCATGGAGCTCCTGCGGCGCAAGGCGTTTGAGATTCGCGGCCTGTCCGAGCCGGCCATTCCTGTTCCCGCCGCGCCGAGATTGCTGCCGATCCAGGATGCGGCCGCCATCTCCTGGCAGGGATCGGTCGGCGCAACGACCTATATTGTGGAACGTTCCCCCGGGCGACGCGGCAGATGGATCACTGCCGGCGATTCGATCGATGAGACGACAGTGCAGTATCGTCCGCTCTTCGCTGACGTGAAGGCGGGGCAGGGCAGCTGGTATTACCGGGTGCGCGCGAAAAACGCCTCAGGCGTGTCCAGGCCCTCCAATGTGATCGGTCCGGTGGTGGTGAAAAGCGGGTTCATGGTGGATGAAATGGCCGATTTCTCGCAGATTCAAACCCGACAAGGGACTTTGGAAATCAAGGCGAACGAGACGCGCAAGGCGAAGGAAGACATACACCGCCTCGCCGGC
>CAIKKV010000322.1 GCA_903828035.1 uncultured bacterium | reverse complement strand
GGAGCGGGCACATGAATATCCTTTGCGAGTCGATATTGGCTGATCTCCAAGGGCTTCAAAAACTCCTCCAGCAGGATCTCTCCCGGATGGATCGGCGGTATTTTATTCGTTTTCATGCCATTATCCTCAATGATAGTCCACGATTTCGACATCCCGCGCGTCGCCATGCTGCCAACGAAAACACACTCTCCATTGCCGGTTGATCCGGATGCTGTGCCAGCCTTTTCGATCTCCTTGCAAGGGCTCCAGCCGGTTGGCTGGCGGCACGCGCAACGCACTCAAATCCGTTGCCGCATCGAGCATCCAGAGCTTACGCAGGGCAAGCCTCTGAATGTCATGCGGCAAAGTGCGGGAGAACTCACGCTTAAAAATACGCTCAGTCTCCTTGCACCGGAACGACTTAATCATGAAATCAAGCTACCAGAGCACACTAGTAACGTCAAGCGTTATTACCGGGCAAGTAATTCGTCAATGCGCTTCCAGCCAATTGTTGCCGCTCATCATCTCCACTCCCAGCGGAATGCCAAGGTTCAAGGCGTGGAGCATGGCGTCCTTCAACAGCGCCTTGACTTCGGCCTCCTCCGCGCGCGGCACATCCAGCAGCAATTCGTCGTGGACCTGCAGCACCAGCCGAGCGCCCAGCTTGCGCTTCTTCAAGGCCTGGTGCGTCCGGATCATGGCCAGCTTGATCAGGTCCGCCGCCGTCCCCTGCACCGGCGTATTGATGGCATTGCGCTCCGCCGCCTGGCGGGAGGTCGCGTTGCGCGAGGCAATGTCCCTCAAGAACCGGCGCCGCCCCAGCGCCGTCTGCACGAAGCCACGGGTCCGCGCCTCGGCAATCGTCTTGTCCATGTAGGCCTTCACGCCCGGGTACGAGGCGAAATACGCTTCAATCAGGTCCGACGCCTGCTTCCGGCTAACCCCCAGCCGCTGCGCCAGCCCGAAGGCGGAAATACCATAAATAATGCCGAAGTTCACCATCTTGCAGCGCGAGCGCATCTCGGACGTCACCAGTCCCGCCATCACCCCGTAAACACGGGCCGCCGTTTCGGTGTGAATGTCGGACCCGCGTTCAAACGCCTCCCGCAATCCCTTATCCCCGCTGAGGGCGGCCACAACCCGCAGTTCCACCTGCGAGTAATCGGCCGAGATCAGGACGTGATCCGCATCACGCGGAATAAAGGCGCCCCGGATCCGCTTGCCGCGTTCCGTTCGGATTGGAATATTTTGAAGGTTGGGATCATATGAGGACAAGCGGCCCGTTTCCGTCAGGATCTGGCTGAACGTGGTGTGGATCCGCCCCGTCTTCGGATTAATGCACTCGGGCAGCTTGTCCACATAAGTCGACTTCAGCTTGCTGCAGGAACGGTGCTCGAGAATCATCTCCACCACCGGATGGCGGCCCACCAGCTTCTGGAGCACATCCTCCCCCGTGGCGTACTGCCCCGTGGCCGTGCGCGTGGCGCCGGGATCGAGTTTCAACCGGTCGAAAAGCACATCGCCCAACTGCTTGGGTGAGCTGATATTGAATCCGCCGCCGGCCGCCTCCACGATCCGCGTCTCCAGGTCCAGCAGCTCGCGGCCCAGCTCGCGCCCGTACTCCCGCAACACCTCGGGCTCTACCTTAACCCCCTCCTCCTCCATATCGACGAGCACTTCGACCAGGGGCTCTTCACATTCTTCCAGGGCGCGGACGGCGCCCTCCGCCAACACATCGGGCAGAATCCGCTGGTGGAGCTGCAACGTCAGGTCGGCCTCCTCGGCGGCATAATCCAGCACCGCAGAGGGCTCCACTTCAGCCAGGTCTTTTCCCTTTTCGCCCAGGATCCGGGCCAGCGGAATGGGATCATACTTCAAAAGCTGCTGCCCCAAATGGCCCAGGGTATGCCGATCCGCCGCATCCAGAACGGCATGCGCCAGCATGGTGTCGCGCAGGGGCCCCGCCAGCCGGATGCCATGCGTCCGAAGCACCGTCATGGCAAACTTCAGGTTATGCCCGATCTTGGTAGACCCTTCCTTCTCGAAAATCGGCCGGAACCGGTCCAGAACTGCTTTTGCCGCTGCCGCCTCAACCGGTACGGGAACATACCAGGCCTTCCCCGCCCCGATACAGAAGGAGAGGCCCACCAGCCGCACATGCCAGGATTCAACACCCGTCGTCTGCACGGCAAAAGCCCATTCAGAAGACTGCTTTAAAGCCGCGATAACCGGATCGAGCCCCGCCCCCTCCGCCAGCGCATACTCGTGGGGCACATCCGCCAACTGCTTGAACGATTCCGCCGACTCCATCTTGAAGTCGCTGCCCAGCAACCGGCGGCCCACCTGATGCAATTCATACTTGGTCAGGACCGTCTTCAGCTGCTCTTTGTCCGGCTCGGTACGCTTCAATTCGTCAAAAGTAACCGAAAGCGGCACGTCTTCGCGGATCGTAGCCAGCCGCCGGCTGACCAGGGCCAATTCGCGATTGGCCACAATACGCTCGCCCAGCTTACCCTTGATCTCGAAGGCGTGCTCCAGGATGGCATCCAGCGTGCCGTATTCGTTGAGCAGGGCCAGCGCGGTCTTCTCGCCCACGCCGGGAAGGCCGGGAATATTATCGGAGCTATCCCCCGCCATGCCCAGGTAATCCACCATGCGAGCCGGAGACTGAATGCCCCAGTGCGTGCACACTTCCGCCACGCCCATGATTTCCGGAGGCACATTGGCCTTGCCGGGCCGGAACAGGAACGTCCGGGCATCCACCAACTGGGCCACGTCCTTGTCGGGTGTGGCCAGATACGTCATGAAGCCGGCCGCGGAGGCCTTGCGCGCCAGCGTGCCCATGACATCGTCCGCCTCGAACCCGTCCACCCGTAAAATCGGGATATTCAACGCCTTCGCCAACTCCACGGCCATGGGAATGGCCGCCACCAGATCTTCCGGGGCCTTTTCACGATGCGCCTTGTAGGCGGCAAACTCCTTGTGCCGGAATGTCGGCGTCTCGGAGTCGAGCACCAGCACCAGGT
>CAIKKV010000321.1 GCA_903828035.1 uncultured bacterium | reverse complement strand
CTGGCCGGCCATGAACGGGTTGATGTCCAGCTCCTTGATTTCCGGGAAATCGGTGACGAGCTGGGAGAGGCGCAGCAGCGCCTGGACGATGGCGTCCATATCCGCTCCGGGCTGCCCGCGCACGCCCTGCAGGATCTTGTAGGTGCGGGTGCTCTCGAGCATGTGGCGCGCATCCTGCTCGGAAAGCGGCGCCAGCGCGAAGGTCACATCCTTCAGCACTTCCACGAGGATGCCGCCCAGGCCGAACATCAGCATGGCGCCCATCTTGTCGCGGTTCACGCCCAGGATGATCTCGTGGCTGCGCTTGCACATCTCCTGGATCGAGACGCCCTCGAGCCGCGCCGTGGGCAGCTTCTGGGGGATCTGCGTCATCATGCCGGTGTAGGCGTCCTTGACGGCCTGGGCGCTGGCCAGGTTCACCTTGACGCCGCCGACATCCGACTTGTGGGAGATGTCCGGGGAGTTGATCTTCATGACGACCGGGAATCCGATGGCTGCCGCCTCGCGGGCCGCCTCGTCGGCCGAGTTCGCGATGGCCGCCTTCGGGACCGCGAAGCCGTAGGCGGCGAGCACCTTCTTGGCCTCGGTTTCACCCACTTCGCGCAGGCCCTTGTCCAGGTGGCTGTCGATAATGGCGCGGGCCGCCGCCTTGTCGGCCTGCAGGGGCTTGATGACGCGCGGCGGCTCGCGGCGCCAGGCGGCGTAGCGGGCGAAGACCTTGATGGCCTTGACCGCGTTTTCCGGCGACTCGTACTGGGGGATGGTGTTGTCGCGCAGGATGGTCAGGGCGTGGGCCACCTTGGAGGCGCCCATGAAGCAGGCCATGATGGGCTTGCCGTCCTTGACCTTGTTGATGTGCGCCATGGCCTGGGCCGTCTCCGTGGCCTGCGTCATCGCCTGGGGCGTCAGCAGCACCAGCACGATGTCGACGCCCGGGTCGTCCAGCACCGTGTCGAGCGCGAACTCGTAGCGGTCGGCGAGGGCGTCGCCCAGCACGTCCACGGGGTTCGTGATGTTCGCGGCCGCGGGCAGGCGCGAGGCCAGCTTCTTCATCGTCTCGTCGGTCAGCTTGGCGAAGGACAGGCCTTCGCGCTCGATCGCGTCGGCGGCCATGATGCCGGGGCCGCCCGCGTTGGTCACCACCACCACGCGCGACCCCCTGGGCAGCGGCTGGTAGGCGAACGCCTGGGCGAAGTCGAACTGGGCCTTGATGGAGGGGCAGCGGACGATGCCGGTGCGCTGGAAGAGGCAGTTGTAGACGGTGTCGCCGCCGGCGAGGCTGCCGGTGTGGGAGGAGGCGGCCTTGGCGCCCGCGGCCGTGCCGCCGGACTTCATGAGCAGGATGGGCTTGCGCCGGCTGACCGCCTCGGCGGCCTCGGTGAAGGCCAGGCCGTCGATGATGTTCTCGAGGTAGCCCGCGATCACGGTCGTGGAGGGGTCGTCGCCCAGCGCCTTGATCATGTCCAGCTCGTTGATGTCGCACTTGTTGCCGAAGCTGACGAGCTTGCTGAAGCCGATCTTCTGCGCGTTGGCCATGTCCAGGATGGCGGCCATGAGGGCGCCGGACTGCGACATGTAGCCGATGCCGCCCTCGACGGGGATATCGCCGCCGAAGCTGCCGTTCAGCTTCGAGCTGGTGCAGATGACGCCCAGGCAGTTGGGCCCGACGACGCGGATGCCGTTCTTCTTCGCGATCGCGGCCACTTCCACTTCGATGGCCTTGCCGGCGTCGCCGGTTTCCTTGAAGCCGGCCGTGATGATGACGACCGACTTGATGCCGAGCTCCACGCATTCGTTCATGATGCCGACGACGAACTTGGCGGGAATCACGATGATGGCCAGCTCCACCGGTTTGCCGATCGCCTTGAGAGAGGGATAGCAGGGGAGCCCCTCAACCTCGGAGGCCTTGGCGTTGACCGGGTAAATGGCGCCCGCGTAGCCGCCGCGGATCATGCTGGTGAGGATTTCGTAGCCGACTTTGCCCTTCTCCCGCGAAGCCCCGATCACGGCCACGGAACAGGGGATAAAAAACTTTTCCAGACTCATCTCGCGACCTTTCCAATAGATGTTGTACGCTGTGAAAAATCAGCGTCAAAAAACCCAGTAAGGATAGGAAATGGCGTTCCTGAAGTCAAGGTGCGAAACACCCTTGCAAATCCGGCAGGGGTGTACACAATAAGCGCAGGATCGGAAGGAGGCGGGTATGGTCAACGGGATGCTCACGGGCGGTCGCCTGCTGGACCCTTTTTCGGAACTAGACGGCCTTGGCGATCTCGCCTGGGACGGCGGAGCGCTGGCCGCCCCGGCCCCGCCGGCGGGGCGCGCGGAGGCGTTCGATGCGCGCGGCCTGTGGGTGCTGCCCGGGTGCATCGACCTGCACGTGCACCTGCGCGAGCCGGGCCGGGAAGAGGCGGAGACGGTGGCCACCGGCTGCCTGGCGGCCGCCCGGGGCGGGCTCACGCGGCTGGGCGTGATGCCGAACACGACGCCCCCGCTGGACTCGCCCGCCGAAGTGGCGGCGCTGCTGGCGCGCGGCGCGCGCGCCGGCCTGGCCCGGCTCGTTCCGTGCGCCTGCCTGACCCGCGGCCGCGCCGGGCTCGAAGTGGCGGACCTGGAAGCCCTGGCGGCGGCGGGCGCCGGCGCGTTTACGGACGACGGCTCCACCGTGGCCGATGAGTCGGTGCTGCGGGAGGCGATGCGGCGGGCGGCCCGCCTGGGCCTTCCGGTGTTCGATCACGCCCTGGATCCCGCCTGCCGGGGCCATTTGCACGAGGGCTTTAAATCCGCGGCGCTGGGCCTGGAAGGCGTTCCCGCGTCGGCGGAGATCCGGTTCGTCGAGCGCGATATCCGGCTGTCCGAGGAAACCGGCTGCGCCCTGCATATCCAGCATGTGTCCGCCGCGGAGTCGGTGGGCCTGATCCGCCAGGCCCGCGCGCGCGGCTTGCGCGTCACGGGCGAGGCGACGCCGCATCACCTGGCGCTGACCGACGCGGATATTCCGCGGGCCGATTCCAATTTCAAAATGAGCCCGCCGCTGCGCACGGCCCGCGATCGCGCGGCCTTGCGGGAGGCGGTGGTGGAGGGGGTGATCGGCGTGCTGGCCACGGATCACGCCCCGCATGCGCCGGCGACCAAGGCGCGCGGCTTCGCCGCGGCGCCCAACGGGGTCATGGGGCTGGAGACGGCGCTCGCGGTGACCTACGACATTTTGGTCCGCCAGATGGGCATGGCCCCGCTGGAGTGGGTGCGGCGGTGGACGGCGGGTCCCGCCGCCGTGCTGAACCTGCCGGCGCCTTCGCTGGCGCCGGGCGCTCCGGCGGATGTGGTGGTGTTCGATCCGGCGGCGCGCTGGACGGTCCGCTCCGCGCAGTTCGCCTCGCCCTCCCGCAACACCCCGTTCGAGGGGTGGGAGCTGACCGGGCGGGTGGTGCGGACCTATCTCGGCGGCGAGCTGAAGTTTCAGGTTCCTAATCTTAAATCGTAATCATCATCTGTCTCAGTAGATTGAGTAGGCTTAGACCGTGAGACGGGCGGCTTAAGAGTAAGATTAGGATTAGGAGTAAGAGGATGGGGGATGCCGGGATTGACAGGCCCTGGAATCAGCCTTAGTATGAGACGAATCACATGGGAGGCTGTATGGCATTCCTGATGGAGCTGAAAGGCCCCTCCCCGGGTCGCCGTGTCGACCTGGACAAAGACGCTACAACGATCGGACGCCGTGCAGAGAACGAAGTTCCGGTGGATTCCACCTCCGTTTCCGGGCATCATCTGGTGATTTTGCGCGAGGGCGCCCGTTTCCGCATCCGCGACCTCGACTCGACCAACGGCACCCAGGTGAACGGGGCGCCCATCCGGGAAACGCTGCTGGCGCACCACGACGTGATCGGGGCGGGCGAAGCCGAGTTCGAGTTCAACGATCCGTCCTGGGCCGAGATCACCCCCGAAAAGGAGGATGCCGCCCGCATGCCGCCCACGGTCGGGGTGAAACCCGCGGCGCAGCACGTCCCGAACTCTTTCCAGAGCGCCTCGCCTTTCGGGCACCGGCGCGACTTCAGCAACCTCTGGATGGTGCTGATCCTTCTCGGAGCCCTGGCTTGCATCGGGCTTGGCGCCTTGTTCATGTATGCCTTTTTCTTTCGCGGGTGATCCCTGAACGACCGGGCTTTCCAACTCCCCGCCGCCCGCCGCGGCATGACCCTTCTCGAGGTGCTTCTCGGCGTCCTGCTGCTGTCCCTCATCGGCATGCTGGCGTTTTCCCTCGTCACCGGCGCGCGCCAGGCCTTCGAGCGGCAGTCCGACTGGGCGGCGCGCGTGAAGCCGGCCACGGAGGCGGTGGACGCGTTGATCCTGGATCTGGCCGGCAGCCTGATTCCCGGGCAGGGGGAGTCGCCCTACTTCCGCCTGGCGTCCGGAGCGGACGGCTCCGAGCTCAGCCTGGTCACCACCGCGCCGCCCGACGAGGCCGGCGTTCCGCTCAGCCGCTTCCGCGTCCTGCGCGTCGCCTGGCGATTGGAGAGGGATGCGGCCGGGCGCCCCGGGCTTGTGCGCGAGGCGCGGCCGGAGCTGGCGTCGGGCGAGGTCACGACCGGGCGATTCCGCCTCGAGGGAGTGATGGCGCTGACGATCCTCGTCTATGACGGGGGCAAAAAGGAATGGGTGCCCGAATGGACCACTGGGCGCGGCGGAGCGCTGCCTCCGGCCGCTCGGGTGGAGGTGAAGGTCGCCACGTTCCGCGGAGCGGAGACGGTGCGGCAGGATGCCGTGATCCCGGCGGGCCTGCTGATTGGCGCGCCCGGCCGCTGAACGTCAGGGCACCACTTCGCGGATCGCGTTTTCCAGGGTGTCGACGCAGCGCGCCCAGGTGAAGCGCTGCCGCACCATGGCCATGGCCCGGTCGGCCAGCCGCTTGCGCAGTATCCGGTCGGTGAGCAGCAGGCTGATGTTCTCCAGCATGACATGCGGGGTGTCGGCCAGCATGATGTTGTAGCCCGGCTCCAGGGGCAGCCCTTCGGCGGACCGGGTGGTGGCCACCACGGGAAGGCCGGCGGCCATGGCCTGCAGGATCTTGCCCCGGAAGCCGGTCCCCATGCGCATGGGGCAGACGTAGATCCGGCTCCGGGCCAGGTAGGGGGCCACATCCGTCACTTCCCCGGTCACGATGATGCCCGGGTCGCGCCGGGCCAGATCCTGGATCTCGGGGGGCGGGCTGCTTCCGACGACATAGAACTTCAGGGCGGGATAGAGCCGCCGCAGCTTGGGCCAGATCGTGTGGCAGAACCAGAGGACGGCGTCCCGGTTGGGCTCGTCCTTGTAGTAGGCCGTGAAAACGATGCTTTCCTCGCGGTCGGCCTCGTCATCGGCCGCCGGGCTGAACCGCTGCGTGTCCACGCCGTAGGGCGACACCTCGATCCGGATGTTGGGGTCCATCTTCAGGATGGCCTGGCGCTCCTCTTCGGCGAGGGTCAGCACCATGTCGGCGCTTCGGTACATCGCCATCTCGTACCGGCGCAGGCGGGGCAGGGCCAGCCGTTTCCAGAGGCTGGCGGCGGAGCGCGGCTCGATCTGGACGGCTTTCTGGAAGGCCGAGGAGGCGCAGCTGTGGACCGAGATGATGCGGCGAACGGCGGGCAGGTGGACGTTCCAGAACAGGTACTGGCCCATGTCCGTGAACTCCGCGATCACCACGTCGTAGTGCGTCCGGTTGATCATGCGGCCCACCAGCTCGCCCATGCGCGGATCGCTCATCTGGTAAAGGGGAGAGGGCACCGGGCCGAAGAGATGGGAGATGATTTTCTCCCGGTCGGAGAGGGGCGGGGGCGTCGGCAGGGTCTCCAGCTCCGTCACCAGGCCCCGCATCTCCTCCATGCCGGCGGCCTCGCCGGGGTCGCAGAAGGAGGCGAGCCCGATCTGGTAGCCGCGCTCGGCGAGCAGGCGGATGCGGTGGTGGATGATGATCAGGCCGCTGTAGACGCGGGAGTGGGGCAGGGCGCGGGTGACGAAGAGGACCTTCATAGGATGCGCCTCGACTGGAACTCGGCCTCATCCACCGGCGAGGCCGTCATCTCCTCGTGCCGGGAGCCGTCGGGCATGCGCACCGTGAGGCGGACCGGCCCCTGCGCCGAGGCCTTGATGTAGCGCGCGACGATGGCGCAGGCGAGTGCCAGCTCCTCCTCGTTCGCGGTGGCGCTCAGCAGGCAGGTGGGGCCGTTCCCCTCCGTGGCGTGGATGCAGAGGTAGCCGCGGGGGGAGAGTTTTTCAATGCCCTCGTTGTCGCCCTGGTCGCGGCCGACGATGAGCTTGACGTCGTCGTTCAGCCGGAAATGGCGCCCGTGGAAAAGGAGGCGCACGGCGTCGAGGTCGTGAAGGGTGCCGTGCAGGCGCAGGTCGCGCAGGCGGTTGGAGAAGTTGGGCTCGGCCAGGCAGCAGCCGCCGCTCACTTTCGGGAGCTCGGTGAGGCCGAAGCGGTCGGCCACGGCGCGGTGGCCCCGGCGCGAGCGGCCCTGGATGTTGAGCAGGCGGGAGCGGTCCAGCCAGCCGCGCTTTTCGACCTCGCTCTCGGGAAGCGTCTGGGCCGAGAGGGGCCGCACCAGCACGTCCTCGACCCCGGCCTCACGGGCGACGATCCGCAGGGTGCGGGAGGTCTGGGACATGGGCCGCTGGTTGAGCACCTCGCCGGTGAAAAGGAAGTCGTAGCCCTCGGCGATGCGGATCTCGTTCGCGCGCCGCAGCATGCGGG
The DNA here is from genome assembly GCA_903828035.1 of uncultured bacterium. The sequence goes on along the minus strand of CAIKKV010000321.1, from coordinate 1,781 downwards.
CATGGCAGTCGATGCAGGGGTTGAGCCCCTGGCCGAAGCCGTGCTTGGGGTGCTCCACGAGCTCGATGATATCGGGCGTGAAGTCCACGATCCGCAGGGGGATGCCGGCCGCGGCGGCGGCGACCTTGGCGCGGGCGGAGCCGAAGAAGGGGCTTTCGAAGGAGAGGCCCAGCACCTCGACGCCCTGGTCGCGGACCACCCGGGCGGCCAGCAGGCTGTCGAGCCCCCCCGAGAGGAGGCCGATGGCGCGGATCGGGCGGGTTGGCGGTTCGGGGGTCATTGATGCCGTCCAGTCTAGCCCCCCCCGCCTTTGAAGGCAAGAGTGGAACGCCTTTACATCCTAATCGTACTCTTACTCTTAATCCTACTCTTGCTCGTAATTCTGGCGGTCGTGATTTGGAGTGCGGAAGCTTGATGCCGCTTTGGAACGGCGCGGTTCACCGTGAATGGTTCACCATGAACGGCTTGACGCGCCGGAGGCTGGAAAGAATGGCCCGTCAAGCCACTTCGGCATGCTCAGGGCAGGCCGGGACAGGGAAAAGCGGTGTCAAGCCACCGCACTCCAAACAAGAATACATGCCGGTGCCGGGATGGAGGCGTCGGGCCCGGAAGGCCACGCCGCCTTGCTGTCAGCCGGCTGAGCCTCAAAATCGCATCGCCAGGTCCGCCTGACCGAAACGCCACAACCGAGAGCCCTCGCGCGCCCTGGCCGCTTTCGCTCACGTCGGGCAGCTCTTCGACTTCGCTCAGGGCAGGCGCGCGAGAGGGCTTCCGATAATAGCCCCTTCTTAAATGGAGACGGGACGCCCTCGTCCCGCTCGTTAGCAGCAGGCTGGTTTATCCGACTTGTTATAGAGGGCAACCTCCGGTACCCTAGAAAAGATGAAAAAGTGGATTTGCCTGTTGATTGGCCTGGCCGCCTCCGGTGTGATGGCCCAAAGCAACGCTCCGTCCGCGCTCGCGGCGTTCGAGAACCGGATCCCCCTGATGCGCCGCCAGATTCCCGAGATCCTCCGGGCTGCCGGCCGGGGAGCGGAAAGCAAGCTGGCCCATACCAATGCCTGGGTGACGATGCCCAGCCAGGGGCAGAAAGCCTTCACGTCGGAGATGATCAGCCGCGCGGGCGGGCTGGCCTCCGCCTGGATCGTGGATGAGCGCCGAAAGCAGCCGCGCCAGGAACCCGATTCGGTGCTGGTGGCGGTCCGCTCCTGGGAGGAGCAGGATGCCGATCTCCCGGCGCGGCTGCAGGCCTACCGGACCAACGGCTGGATCGTCACGGTCTTCGCCTCGGCGGCAGGCAAGCCCGCCGATTTGCCGTGCGATTTCTTCATCGATAACGGCGCGCCGTCGCCCTCCCGCGAATACGGGCGGGTCAACATCATGGCCAACATCACGCTGGGGTGGCTGTGGTGCTGCGAATACGGCGCCGCCCTGTCTCGCAAGGGCTGCTTTCCCGCCATTCTCTACAGCGTGGGCATTCCCGGAGCCAAGGAGTACAACCGCCCGTTCCAGACGCCCGGGGGCAGGGCCGCCCTGCTGCCGTGCGACAAGGCGGTGCCCGCCGGCGAGCTGGCGGAAGCCTACCTGAAGCGGGTGGGGGCCCTGGTGGCGGACTGCAGGTCGCCCCGCATCCAGGCCCAGGTGACCCGCACCGCCGAGGCCGTGGCCGCCCGCTTGAATGCCGGCGGCACGGTGGGCATTGCCGGCATGGGGCATGCCATTGTGGAGGAAGTGGCGGTCGATTGCCGGACCCCCTGGAAGACCGTTCTGCGGGGTAGCGG
>CAIKKV010000320.1 GCA_903828035.1 uncultured bacterium | reverse complement strand
CGCCTGCAACTCTCCCTGTACGGTCAAGGCCTCCTCGGTCTGGCGCTTGAGAAACAAGGCCGCAAAACAGAGCTGTCTATGGTGCTGGAGAACATCGGCGAGTTTGTCGAGCTGGACGATGAGAATCAAACCGCCTGGCTTCGAATGAACAACGGCGGGTATTGGTGGTTCTGGTTCGGCGATGAAATTGAAGCCCACGCCATCTACTTGAAGCTGCTGTCCAAGACATCGCCCACGGATAGCCGGGCTTCACGGCTGGTCAAATATCTGCTGAACAACCGCAAACACGCCACCTATTGGAACTCCACCCGGGATACGGCGCTCTGCATCGAAGCCCTGTCGGACTATCTGGCCGCCAGCGGCGAGGCTAGACCCGATATGGCCGTGGAAACCTGGCTGGACGGCAAGCGCGTGGGCGATCCAGTCACCGTCACCGCCGAAAACCTGTTTGCCGTGGACAACACCGTCACACTGGAAGGCGCGGCGCTCACGGGCGGCAAGCATCGCGTGGAACTGCGGCGCACCGGAAAGGGCCCCGTCTACTTCAACGCATACCTGGAGAACTTCACGCTGGAAGATCCCATCACGGCGGCCGGCCTGGAGGTCAAGGTGCATCGGAAGCTCTTCAAGCTCGTGGAGGCGGACACGGTCAAGCAAGCGGGCGGGTCGCGCGGACAGGCGGTCAACGTCCGGGTAGATCGCTTTGAACGCCACGAATTGAAGAACGGGGACACCCTGAAGAGCGGCGACCTGGTGGAAGTGGAGCTGAAACTGGACAGCAAGAACGATTACGAATACCTGATGGTCGAGGATATGAAGGCCGCGGGATTCGAGCCCGTTGACGTCCGAAGCGGCTATACCGGAAACGAGCTGGGCGCCTACATGGAGTTCCGCGACGAGCGCGTCTGCCTCTTCCTGCGCACCCTGGCGCGCGGAGCCAACAGCGTTACCTACCGGGTGCGCGCGGAGATCCCGGGCCAATTCAGCGTCTTGCCCGCCCGCATCTCCGGCATGTATGCCCCGGAGTTAAAAGGCAACTCGGATGAGCAAAAGATTGAAATCGACGACTAACCGAGGGCCCCACATGCGAAAGCTCATCTACGCCACCCATGCCGACCTGGCCATTCGCAAAACACCCGAGGTGTTTCGCGAAGAGCTCCTTGATCACATGACATTCCGCTCCAATGAGAGGCCCTTGTTCGACGAGATCTTCGGCCCCTTGCTGGGGCTCAAGGAGGAATGGCTCGAACAGGGCGCCACGCCTGGAGAACTGGACTTTTCCGCTTTCCGCTACCGCTGTCCCGCACGGGGCTACCTGTCTGTCAAAACAGGCGCCGTTTCCGGACTGGCCACGACCGTACTGGAGGAAACCGACGACATTCGGATCACGCGCGACAAGTACGGCCGCCGCATGAAGCTCATCAAGAACGCGGCCACGCTCCCCCTTCCGATGGATTACCCCGTTCGCAACTGGGAGGACTGGCTTCGCATCAAGCCCTGGTACCTGTTTCAGGAAAGCCGGCTGGCGGGCGATTGGGAGGCGCAGGGCCGGGCGCTGCGGGAAAAACAGATTCCGATCCAGGCTGTCATCCCGGGCGGATTCGACGAGCCTCGCCAGCTCATGGGCGAGGAGGAGCTGTGCGTGGCCTATTACGAACAGCCCGACCTGATCCACGACATGCTGAAGACCATCGGCGACACCGCCTTCCAGGTTCTGGAACGGGCCTCTTCCGTTCTTCCGATCGACATCCTGTATACGCACGAAGACCTGGCCGGAAAATCGGGCCCCCTGGCCGGCCCGGCCCAGGTCCTTGAGTTTATCAAGCCGTACTATCGGAAAATCTGGGATATGCTCAGCGCCCGGGGCACCCGGCTGTTCCTGCAAGACAGCGACGGCGACATGAGGCCCGTTATCCCGGCCTTCATCGAATGCGGCCTCAACGCCATGCTCCCGCTGGAGCCGGCCGCGGGAATGGATATCGTCAAACTCCGGGAGCAGTACGGAACTCAAATGGCCTTCTGGGGCGGCATCGACAAGCACGTGCTGAGACAGTCGAAAGCCGCCATCGAGCGTGAGCTCCTTTACAAGGTTCCGCCGCTGGTCAGAAGCGGCGGGTGCATCTTCGGTCTGGATCATCGGATCCCCAACGGAACGCCTCTCGAGAACTATCGCTTTTACGTCCGAAAAATGTGGGAGATTCTCGAATCATGCCCCCGCTGACCCCCCCTCCCGCACCGCTTGTCATCCGGACTGAACGGCTGGCCCTCCGGCCGTTCCGTAACGAAGACGGCGACTCGCTGACACGCCTTCTTGAAAAGCTCAACGACCTCTCCCTTTTCGACTCGGGAGGACGCCGTGTGTCCCCCGCCCGGATGTCCCGCAAGATGATCCGCGAATCGGCCGCCCGGGTCGAGCCCGGGCTTCGTCAATTAAGCCTGGCCGTCCTTCCCAAACGGGGGCGCACGCTCATTGGCGGCGCGCGCCTCAGTCGCGACACGTCCGGCGAGGCCGAAGTCGGACTCTGGCTTTCCCCTGAGCGGCAGGCACAAGGCCTGGGACGTGAAGCGCTGCTGGCTCTTTTCCGATTCGGGTTCGAGAAGCTCGGCTGCACGGCATTTCACGGCAGCTGCGCCGAAGAGAATCTGGCGTCACGCCGGCTCATGGAGTCATGCGGCATGATCCTGCAATGCACGCTCGTGGCGGAAGATAGCCTGGGCCGCCGGGCTAAACGGTTCTCCTACAAGCTCCTAAGCGCCTCACCGTCACGAACGGATTCGCCAATATCCTTGAAATTATCCCGATAAAACAAATACTATTCCCCTTCACTCCGCGCTATACTAATGGTGAATTCTTACAGGAGTCTATGAAATTGCAATCCTGGTTAACACGCTCTTCCGTACGAAATTTTCAAGCGACTGTGCCGTCACGCGGATCGCTTCGCGCCATCGAAGCCGCCCGCAACGAACAGTTCAGCTTCCAGGTCGCCCTGCGCAGCGACACGCAAACGTCCGTCGCGGTTGAAGCCGCGGGGCCAGCCGGCTGGTCCGTCCGGGTTCGCCGGGTGGGCTACGTTCCCGTCCGGCATCATAATACGCCCGTCAACCCCGGGCCGCAGGATGTGGACGGGCTCGGGCAAATTCCCGGCTACGTGCCCGATCCGCTCTTCGACGAAAACACGCTGCTGCTTCCCGAACACGAAACGCATGCCTTCTGGGTCACCGTCAAGCCGGGCCCGAACGCCGCACCGGGCCGGCACGCCATCACCGTCGCCGTGGCGCCGGAAACCGGCAAGCGCGTGACCCACCGGTTGCCCATCGCCCTGCACGGGGTGCTGATCCAGCCCCGCCAGAACTTTGACGTCACCCACTGGTTCTACGCCGACGCGATCATCGACTGGTACAAAACCGACCTGTTCGACAAGCGCTTCTGGGAGCTCACGGGCCGCTACATCCGCAACATGGCGGATCACGGCCAGAACATGCTCTACGTCCCTGTTTTCACTCCTCCCCTGGATGGAGTCAAACGCCCCAGCCAGCTCCTGAAGGTGCGTCGCACCGGGAAAGACCGTTACGCCTTCGACTGGTCCGACGTGCGCCGCTACATCCGCCTCGCCGCCGCGAACGGGATCACCGCCTTCGAGTGGTGCCACCCCTTCACGCAGTGGGGCGTCAAGCACGCGATCCGGATTTACGAGGATCAGGGGCGCGACGAAAAGCTGCTCTGGCCGGTCGACACCGGCGCCACGTCGCCCACCTACCGGTCGTTCCTCTCCCAATACCTGCCGGCTCTTCACCGCTTCCTCAAGGCCGAAGGCCTTCTCGAGCAATCCTTCTTCCACGTCTCCGACGAACCGCACGGCGACGAGGCCCTGGCCAACTACAAGGCCGCCCGCGCCCTGCTGGCCGAGCTCGCCCCCTGGATGAAGGTCATGGACGCCCTCTCCGATATCCGTTACGGACGCGAACAGCTCACCGACCTGCCGATTCCCAGCATCTCGACCGCCCTGGATTTCGTGAAAGAAAAGATCCCCTGCTGGTGTTACTACTGCTGCGGGCCGCGGGGCCAGTTCCTCAACCGCCTCATGGATACGCCGCTCGACAAGATCGCCATGCACGGCTTCCTCCTCTACCGCTGGCCTTTCAAAGGCTTCCTGCACTGGGGGTACAATTACTGGTGCGAATCGTCAACCCGCACCCTCATCGACCCCTTCACCTGCCAGGATGGAAAACGCTGGCCCGGCTGGGCCTTTGGCGACCCGTTTGTGGTCTACCCCGGCCCCGAGGGCCCCCTCGACTCCATCCGGTGGGAGATCTTCGGCGAAAGCCTGCAGGACTACGCCCTGCTCCAGACGCTCTCGGTGAACCGGTCCGATCAACGCCTGGCCGCCATGAAGTCGTTCGAGCGCTTTCCCAAAAACGCCGCCTGGCGTCTCGCCCTTAAAGCGGGCCTCTATAAGCAGGGGGGGAAATCCTGACCATGCGCCCGCTCGTGTTGTTCGATTACGATGGCGTGCTGGTGGATTCGCTGGATTACTTCCTCGACTCCTTTCTCGACTCCTGCCACGCCCACGGCTGCCACCAGGTGAGTTCGCGCGGGGACTTCCTCGCCCTGTTCGATACCAACTTCTATGACGGCATGGCCAAGGCCGGGCTCAACGGCAAACTCAGGGACGATGTCTTCAAAGGCATGGCCAAACGGCTTGCCGTAAAATCCAACCGCTACACCTTCTTTCCCGGCATTCCGGAAGCGCTCCGGAAGCTGGCTGTGTTTGCCGACATCTTCATCGTCTCCTCCAATGACAGCGCCGTGGTGCAGGGCTTCCTGGATGAACATGGCCTCGCCGTTTACAAGGACGTGCTGGGGGGCGACAAGGACACCAGTAAAGTCCGGAAGATCCAGTCCGTGGCCCGGCTGAGCCCCGGGGCGCCGATCGTCTATGTGGGCGATACGACGGGCGACATGGCGGAAGCCCGCGAAGGCGGAGCCGTCTCGGTAGGCGCGGCCTGGGGTTGGCATGGCGCGGATCGCCTGCAAACAGCCAAGCCCGATCACGTGCTGCTGACGCCGGCCGATCTTCCCGCCTGCATCGCCTCCATTTCACAGTTGCCATTCATCAGCAGACCGCTTACAAATCAATCATGAGAAGCGGATCCTCATTCCTGGAACGGCTTGCCGAATCGCCGGTTGTCGGCGACGGCGCCACCGGCTCCTATCTCCTGGAGCTGGGGTACGGAACGGACGGGCCTTCCGAACAGCTCGTGCTGACCCGGCCCGAGGCTGTGCGTCAGGTCCACGAGGCCTACCTGCAAGCCGGCGCCGAGTGGATTGAAACGCATTCCTTCGGGGCCAACTCCCTTGTGCTGAAGGAGTCCGGCCTTGAAAAACAGGCCGCCGAACTGAACAGGGCCGCCGCCCGGCTGGCTCTCGGCACGGCCGGCGCCCGCGCCTGGGTGGCCGGCGCCATGGGGCCTCCCGGCCTTTCGCCGATCGATGAAGGCTGGAACGAGGCCGAGGTCCGCGACAGCTTCCGGCTGCAGGCCCAGTCCCTCCTGGAGGGCGGCGTCCGGATTCTGCTCCTCGAAACCTTTGAAGACCTCGATGTGCTGCTGCTGGGCCTGCGCACGGTGCGCGAAACGGCAGGCCCGGATATTCCCGTCATCGCCCAGCTCGTCTTTGACGCGGGCGGAGCCCTTTCCCGCGGCGAATCCGCGGGCGAAGCGGCCCGCCGCCTGCGCGAGGCCGGCGCGTCCGTCATCGGCGCCAACTGCGGGCGCGGCGTCCAGGCCGTTCGCCGGGCCATCACCGGTCTGCTGGCGGGAGCCGGCGACATCCCGGTCAGCGCCTTCCCCAACGCCGGCTTTCCCGAGCGCGCCGGCGGCCGCATGGTCTACCTGACCTCGCCGGCCTACTTTGCCGACCAGGCCGCCGACCTCGTCAGGCAGGGCGTCCGGCTCATCGGCGGCTGCTGCGGCACCACGCCTGAAACCATCCGAGCCATCCGCCTGCGCGTGGCCGGACTGAAACGGCTTCCCGGCAAAACCGCCCCCGCTACCGCTCCCGTCGTGGAATCTCCCCCGCCCGCTCCGGCCGGCGCCGGCGCCTTTCTCGACGCGCTGACGACGCGATGGCCGGTGATCGCGGAGCTGGATCCGCCGCCCCATCTGGATTACGCCCCCGCGCTGGAAGGAGCCCAGGCCCTGGCCACAGCCGGGGCCGACGCCATCAGCCTGGCCGACAACCCCCTGGCCTCGATCCGGCTGGACAACATCACCTTTGGCGCCCTCGTCCGCCGCGCCTGCGGGGTCCAGGTCGTCTGCCATGTCACCTGCAGGGACCGCAATTCGCTGGGCCTCCAGTCCGCCCTGATGGGCGCCCACGTCCAGGGGATCGAGGCGCTCCTCGCCATCACGGGCGATCCGGCGCCGCGCACGGCGCACGGACGCGCGCTATCGGTCTACGAAATGCAATCGGCGGGGCTGATCCGGCTGATCGCCGGGCTCAATCGCGGCGGCACCTCGGCGGGCCGCGACCTGAAAGGCCGCACCCGCTTCTCCATTGGCGCGGCGTTCAACTCGGCCGCCTCGAACCTGCAAACCGAGCTGAGCCGACTGCGCCGCAAGCAGGCTGAAGGCGCCCTGTTTGTCATGACCCAGCCCGTGTTCGACATCGAGCTGGCCACGCGCGTGATCGACCTGCTCAAGCCGACGGGCATGCGCGTTTTCATCGGCCTTCTCCCTCTCATTTCCTCCCGCCTCGCGCAATACCTGCACAACGAGGTGCCCGGAATCACCATTCCCGCGCCCTTGCTCCAGCAGCTCGCCGAAGAACCGGATCCGGCCGCACAGGAGCGGCTGGGGCTCGCACACGCCGAGGCGCTCCTGGAAGGCCTCCGGGACCATGCCGACGGGCTCTATCTCATCACCCCGGGCGCCCGGTGGAAAGCGCTAATCCCCCTCCTTGACCGCATCCGCGCCTGGCGCGCACAGGCCAGTCAATCCGGCGCGGAAAAAGGGCGCCCCTGATTTTACACTAGGCCGGAACAACCCCCTTTTGTATAATGGGACAAACAAAGGATGGTTTGTGGACGATTCCTCTCCGCTCATGTTTTTGCGCCGCGCCCTGAGCCTCGCCTATAAAATGGCGCTGACAATGGCGGCCGGAGCCCTGGTGGCCTCGCTTGCGTCCGCCTGGTTTCATTACAAGGCGGTTCATTCCGGCATCGAATCAGCCGAGCGCATGGTCGGACAGGGCCACCTGGCCGAGGCCGATGCGCTTGCCTACACGCTGGCCTTCGATCCCGACACCTCCTGGGCGCGTTGCTTTCCAGGCCATTTCCGGTCCTTCGGCTGCATCCGCGTCCGCTGCCTGATCCGGACCGGACAGATTGAAGCGGCAAAAGAGGTCGCCGAAGCCATCCGGCTGGATGCGGATG
>CAIKKV010000319.1 GCA_903828035.1 uncultured bacterium | reverse complement strand
GGTGCTCAGATAAAAGAGCCCTCCCATGACGGCGGCAACCGCGAGTTGCCAAGCCAGAGCGCCGGAACCGGGATCCACATAGGCTAATATCATGGTTTTGAGTATCGCCCCAACGCCGGTTCTTGTCAAGAGCGGGTTGCGCCGCGGTGCGCCGCGGCCCCCTCGTGGCGATGCCGATTTCGGGCCTGGGATCCGGCGCCGGCCCGTTTACAGGCTTGTATTTCGGGGCGGGCTCGGGCAAAATCATGCATTCAAACGACCATTTTGCGCTGGCGGTTCCTCGTCGGGCGGGTGGGCGCGGGAGAGGGAAATGGCGCGAGCATACGAGGATAAGGCCGCGGTCATCTGGCTGACCGGCCTTTCGGGGTCCGGCAAGAGCACGATTGCGGATCGCCTGGCGGACGAGCTGGAGCGGCTTGGCTGCCGCGTGGAGAAGCTGGATGGCGACGCGGTGCGAGAGGTGTTCCCGACCGGCTTCAGCCGGGAGGAGCGCCAGCAGCACGTGAAGCGGATGGGGTTCATGGCCGGGCTGCTGAACCGCCATGGCGTGTTCGTGATCGCCTCCTTCATCTCGCCGTATCGGGAGTCGCGCGATTTCGCCCGCTCGCGGGCCCACCGGTTTTTCGAAGTCTATGTCTCCACGCCGCTGGCGGAGTGTGAGAAGCGGGATGTGAAGGGGCTGTACGCCCGGGCGCGGCGCGGGGATATCAAGTCGTTCACCGGGATCAGCGATCCCTACGAAACGCCCCTGTGCCCCGAGGTGACGTTGGATACGACCGAGCTGTCGGTCGAGGCGGCCGTGAACCAGGTGCTGGAGACCGTATTGGGCAAGGACAGGCAGGCATGAAGCGGTATTCGTTGACGCATTTGAAGCAGCTGGAGGCCGAAAGCATCCAGATCATGCGCGAGGTGGTGGCGGAGTTCGAGCGGCCCGTGATGCTCTACTCGGTCGGCAAGGACTCCTCGGTCATGGTCCGGCTGGCGCAAAAGGCTTTTTTCCCGGGGAAGATCCCGTTCTCCCTGCTGCACGTGGACACCGGGTTCAAATTCCGGCAGATGTATGAGTTCCGCGATGCGTTTATCAAGGAGATCGGGGCCGACCTGATCGTCTACACGCACGAGCAGGCGGGCACGATGAACCCCTTCGAGTTCGGCACGCGCAAGTGCTGCTCGATCCTCAAGACCCAGGGGCTGCTGCAGGCCATCCGGGCCGGCAAGTACGACGCCGCCTTCGGCGGCGCCCGCCGCGAGGAGGAGAAGTCGCGGGCCAAGGAGCGGGTGTTTTCCTTCCGCGACGAGTTCGGCCAGTGGGACCCCAAGAACCAGCGGCCCGAGCTGTGGAACCTGTACAATGCCCGGGTGAACAAGGGCGAGACGATCCGGGTGTTCCCCCTCTCGAACTGGACCGAGCTGGACGTCTGGCAGTACATCTACCGGGAGTCCATCCCCGTGGTGCCCATGTATTTCGCCGAGCCGCGCGAGATGCTCGTGCGCGACGACCAGCTGATCACCGTGGACCGGCCGATCCCGCTCAAGCCGGGCGAAAAGACCGAGATCGTCATGAGCCGCTTCCGGACCCTCGGCTGCTACCCCTGCACGGGCGCCATCCGGTCGACCGCCCGGACGGTGCCGGAGATCATCGAGGAGATGATGGTGGCGCGGAACTCGGAGCGGGCCACCCGCGTGATCGATCACGACCAGGACGGCTCGATGGAACTGAAGAAGCGGGAAGGATATTTCTGAGATGAGCAACGACGCCATTGAGGCATTCCTGCGCGAGAACGAAAACAAGGAGCTGCTCCGCTTCTCCACGGCGGGCAGCATTGACGACGGCAAGTCCACCCTGATCGGCCGGCTCCTGCACGATTCGAAGAGCGTGTACGAGGATGTCATCGCCTCGGTGAAGAAGGCGTCGACCGAGCGCCATTTCGAATCGGGGACGCTGGACTTCTCGCTGCTCACGGACGGCCTGAAGGCCGAGCGCGAGCAGGGCATCACGATCGACGTGGCCTACCGCTATTTCTCCACCCCCAAGCGCAAGTTCATCATCGCCGACACGCCCGGCCACGAGCAGTACACCCGGAACATGGCGACGGGGGCCTCCACGGCCAACCTGTCGATCGTCCTGATCGACGCCCGCAACGGCGTGCTGCCCCAGACCAAGCGCCACGCCTTCATCGCCTCGCTGCTCGGGGTGCCCCACCTGGTGGTGGCGGTCAACAAAATGGACGCCGTGGGCTACGACCGCGCCGTCTACGAGAGGATCCGCGGCGAGTTCGAGGATTTCTCCCGCAAGCTCAGCACCGTGGACGTGCGCTTTCTTCCCATCAGCGCCCTGAAGGGCGACAACGTCGTGCACCGCAGCGCCGCCATGCCCTGGTACGAGGGCGAGAGCCTGCTGGAGCTTCTCGAAAACGTCTACATCGGAAGCGATCTCAACCTGATCGACCTGCGCTTCCCGGTCCAGCTGGCCGTCCGGCCGCACATGAACTTCCGCGGCTACGCCGGGCAGCTCGTGTCGGGCGTCGTGCGCAAGGGCGATTCCGTCATGGCCCTGCCTTCCCGCACTGTCAGCACGATCAAGTCGATCGTCACGATGGACGGGGAGCTGGACGAAGCCTATCCGCCCATGTCGATCACGCTGACCCTCGAGGACGAGCGGGACATCAGCCGCGGCGACATGCTGGTGCACGTGCACAACCTGCCGCGGGTGGAGCGCCATTTCGAGGCCATACTGGTCTGGATGAGCGACGAGCCGATGGACCCCCTGCGCTCGTACCTGGTCAAGCAGACGACCCAGACCACGCGCGCCCGGATCGATCAGATCCGCTACAAGGTCGACGTGAACACCCTCAACCGGCTCGGGGCCGACCGCCTGGCGCTGAATGAAATCGGGCGGATCGTCTTCACCGCCCACAAGCCGCTGTTTTACGATCCCTACACCAAGAACCGCGCGACGGGAAGCTTCATCCTGATCGATCCGGTCACCAACGGCACGGTGGCGGCGGGCATGATTCTCGATCGCGAGCCGGAAGACCAGCTGCCCTCGCGCATCACCGGCGGCGAATCGGCGGGCGAGCTGCATCCCAGCCGCAGCCTCATCACGCCGGCCGAGCGGCTCGGGCGGCTCGGCCAGAAGCCGGTCACCCTCTGGCTGACGGGGCTTGCGGGCTCGGGCAAGACGGCCATCGCCACGGAGCTGGAGCGCCGCCTGTTCGACCAGGGCGCCACGGCGGTCGTGCTGGACGGCGGCTCCATGCGCCTGGGCCTCAGCCGGGAGCTCGACTTCACCGGGGCCGGCCGCGCCGAAAACCTGCGCCGCGCGGCGGAGACCGCCCGGCTGCTGAACGAGTCCGGGCTGATGGTCGTCGCCGCCTTTATTGCCCCCGCCCGCGACCTGCGCGACCAGGTCCGCGGCATCGTGGGCGAGGAGCGCTTCCTCGAGGTGTTCCTCGACGCTCCGCTTGAAATCTGTGAGGCGAGGGATCCGGGCGATGTGTACCGGAAAGCGCGTGACGGCCGCATCACCACCCTGCCGGGCGTCAATGTGCCGTACGAAAAGCCGGAGGCGCCGGCGCTGACCCTGCCCACGGCCGAGATCCCGGTGGAGGAGTCGGGGAACCGGATCCTGGCGCTTTTGGCCGGCCGGGGCGCTTTCCCGCTCAGGGAGAAAGTGTAGAATGACGCCATCGGCGATCAAGGTGTATACGCCGGATGCCGCCAATCTGGCGGGCTGGCACGTCTGGGGGGACATGCTGCGGGACGTCGTCCGGTCGCGCGAGCTGATCTGGCGGCTGTTCATGCGGCAGTGGACCGGGCAGTTCCGGCAGGCGTGGCTCGGCTATTTCTGGGCCGTGATTCCCACCCTGATCGCCGTGGCGGCGTTTGTCCTGCTGCGCCGCAATGTGCTGCCCAAGTTCCACACGACCATTCCGTATGTCATCTACGCCATGTGGGGCATGTCGGCCTGGCAGCTTTTCTCCGCCACCTTCCAGGCGTCCATGAACGCGCTTCAGGAGGGGAGCAACATGGTGGCGCGGATCAACTTCCCGAAGGAATGCCTGATTTTCGCCTCGATCGGCCGCTGCATATTCACGTTCCTACTCCGCCTGGCCGTCTTCGCCGTGATCGTGCTCTGGTTTTACTTCCGGCGCGACACGGAGGGCTGGGACATTCCCTGGACGGTGCTGATCGCGCCGGCGGCCCTGCTTCCCCTCGTGTTCCTGGCGGTCTGGCTGGGGATGATCTTCGCCGTGATGACCACCGTGGCGGGCGATGTGAACTCCATCGTGCCCATGGCCCTTCAGTTCGGCATTTTCGTGACCCCCGGCGTCATGTTCCCGGCCAGCGACAAGTGGCCCTTTGTCCTGCTCGGCATCCTGAACCCGATCAGCGCCGTCATCGATGGAAGCCAGGGGCTCCTGGCCACGGGCTCCATGCCGCACGGCGACTTTTACGGGGTCATGGCGGTCCTTTCGCTCCTCGTGTTCCTGATCGGCTGGCGGTTTCTGCGGCTGGCCATGCCGCGCATCGCGGAAAGGTTTTGACCATGGCGGGGGAGATACTGGTCCAGGCGGAAGGCGTCGGCAAGAAGTTCTGCCGCTCGCTGAAACGCTCCATGTTCTACACCGGGGTGGATATCGCCCGCACGATGTGCGGCCGGCCGACTGGCTCCGGCCGCCTCCGGCCCGAGGAGTTCTGGGCGCTGGACGATGTTTCCTTCACGCTCCGCCGCGGGGAGTGCCTCGGGCTGATCGGGCCGAACGGCTCGGGCAAGTCCACCATGCTGCGCGTGCTGAACGGAATCCTGCCGCCCGACCGGGGCCGCGTGACGCTCAACGGAACCGTGGGCGGCCTGATCCAGGTCGGCGCGGGCTTCCACTCCAAGCTCAGCGGCCGCGAGAACATCTACATCTCGGGCGCCATCCGCGGCATGAGCCGGCGGGAGATCGACGCCAAGATGGACGAGATCGTGGCCTTCTCGGGCATCGAGGAGTTCCTGGATATGCCCGTGCAGTTCTATAGCTCGGGCATGTCGGTCCGCCTCGGCTATTCCGTGGCGGCCCATCTTTCCACCGACATCCTGCTGCTCGACGAGGTTCTCGCCGTGGGCGACGTGGCGTTCCGGTTCAAGTGCCTGAATCACATGCGCCAGAAGATCGCGGCCGGCATCACGCCTGTATTTGTGACCCACTCCATGGACCAACTGACCTTTATCTGTACGCGCGTCATCGTCTTCTCCCATGGTAAAAACGTATTTGACGGTGGGGTTGACGAAGGCATCGCCACCTACCAGGAGGTGCTGAGCACGGATGGCCGAAAGGGCGCGCGCAAGGCGGGGTCTGTCGTGTTCGACCCCCGCGCGGGCATCGCATTTATCCGCGTGGTCTCCCACCCCGATGGGTGGGTGTGCACCGGGGATGACGTCGTGATCCGCGTGGGGCTGCAGGTCCACGAGTCGGTCGGGGAGCTGCAACTGTCGGGGCGCGTTGAAAGTTCTGTGGCAGGGAACATCGCCCTCCTGGATTCGGCCCAGCCAGATTTCGTCGTTGCGGGTACGCCGGGGCGCCGGGTGCTGGAGATTCGCCTGGTTTCCCTTCCGTTGCTTCCGGGCGCGTACACGTTCAATCTTCTTCTCCAGGAGCGCCACTCGCTCCAGCCGTTCGTGCGCTGGGTTAACGCCCTTCAATTGCGGGTGAGCGATCGGGGGGATGGGCGGTCACGCTATCTTATCACGCTGCGCGATCGATGGCGCGAGCTGGACGGCGCGGAGGCGGCGGGAGAAGCGTGGGACGCATGAAGAACGTCATCATACTTGGCTCGGGCCGGAGCGGCACCAGCATGGTGGCGGGAAGCCTGCGGCTGGCCGGCTATGGCATGGGCGCCGGGCTTAAGGCGGGGACCCCCAGCAATCCGCTCGGGTATTTCGAGTCGGAGGAGATCAACGGGATCAATGAGGCGCTCTTGCGCCCCGTGGTGGCGGGCCTGGCCGGTAAGCCGGTCACCCCCTGGCGGCTTCCGCATCCGTCCCTGGGGACCGACCAGCACTGGCTGGCCTGCCTGCCCCCGGAGATCGGGGTGCCGGCCCTTCCGGACGTGGAGCCGCGCCTGGCGGCGGCGGCGGCCCGCGAGCCCTTCTGCTACAAGGATCCCCGGTTCTGCTATACGCTGCCGGTCTGGCGGCCGCATCTGGCCGGACGCTCCGTGGTGTATGTCTGTGTGTTCCGGCAGCCCGGCCGGACCGTTTCCAGCATGATCACCGATTGCAGCGAGAGGGACTACCTGAAACGCCTGCCGCTGTCGCCGGCCTTCATGTGGCAGGTGTGGATCCAGATGTACGACCGCATCCTGCGCGAGCACCGGCGGCGGGGAAAGTGGCTCTTCCTGCACTACGACCAGGCCGCGGCCGGCTCCGGCCTCGCCCGCCTGGGCCGCCTTCTCGAGGCCCCGGTTGATTTGTCGTTTCCAAAGCCCTCGCTCAAGCGGTCCCCGGACCTGGCCGGCGTTCCCCGGCGGGCCCGGGTGCTGTATTGGAAAATGAAAATGCTGTCATGGTTGCCGGCATGAACGAACTCTCTATCCTGATCCGCACCTTCAATTGCCGGGACCTGCTCCGGGAGTGCCTGGCGTGCCTGGATCGGCAGACCTATCGGGATGTGGAGCGGATCGTGGTGGACAGCGGGTCCGCCGACGGCTCCGCGGAAGTCGCCGCGGCGGGCGGCGCGCGGGTGTTATCCGTTTCCTCCAGCGCGTTTACCTACGGCGGCGCGCTGAATCTCGGCTTTGCGTCGGCGAAGGGCCGGTACCTGTGTTCCCTGTCGGCCCACAGCCTCCTGCAGGAGCCGACCGTCCTGGAGCGCCTGGTGGGGGCGCTGAAAAAGGCCGACGACCGGGTGGCGGGCGTTTACGGCTGTCCCGTTTTTGACGACGAGCGCGCGCGGCGGCCGCCGGAGCCCGTGGCTCCGGAGCGTATTACGCTCCAGGCGTTCCAGGCCTGCTGCAACCTGGGGCTGTCCAATTCGTGCTCCGTGATCCGCCGCGACCTGTGGGAGGCGCACCCCTTTCCGCTGGAGCGCTGCGAGGACCAGCGCTGGGCGGCCCATTTCCTGGCGCAGGGGTATGCCACGCTTTGCGTGCGCAATGCCCGGTACCGCTATCGGGTCAACCGGCCCTGGACGTATTACGTGCGCAAGCACCGGGAGGACTTTCTCATGCTGTACCGGACCTGGCCCGAGGCGGCGTGGCCCCGGGAGGAGCTGAAGGACGCCGCGCGCCTCCGCTTCCGCTGCTGGAGCATGCTGCAGCGCCTCCGGCAGGCGGGCTGGAAATGGGACCGCCTCACGGACACGCAGAAGTGGTATGCCTCCATGGAGCTGGGGATGTTCTGGGCGGGCTCCCAGTTGCGCGGCGGGCGGTTCTGGTGGCCGGCGTGCGCGACGGACCTGGCGAGGGTGATCCTGCTGCCCAAGACCCGAAAAGGCTGGCTGGCGCCCAGCGGAGAATGGCCGTGAGCGAAATCCGATTCGTCACCGTTTGCACCCGCTCCCGCCTGGCCGAGGCGGCCGTTCTGGCCTGCAGCCTGGACGCCGTGCATCCGGGCGCGCCGCGGCGGCTCGTGCTGGCCGAGCGCGACGTGCAGCAATCCGATCGCGCCTGCGGCTGGGAAGTCCTTCCGGTCGACTCGCTGGCGCTGCCGGGCGGGGTCCGTTTCCTTTTCCAGTATGCCCCGTTTGAGCTGTGCTGCGCGCTCAAGCCCTATGTCCTGGAGGCCGCCCTGGATCTGCCCGGCACCCGCGGCGCCGTTTACCTGGATGGGGATATGCTGGCCCTGGCCCCGTTCCTGGACCTGGTCGAAGCGGCCTGGCGCGATGCCGACGTGTGGCTGACCCCGCACTTGCACACGCTCGCCCCGGCGCCTGATTTTTCGCCTTTCCTCCACACGGGGGCCTACAACGCCGGGTTCCTGGCCGTCCTCAACAAGCCCGAGGGCCGCTTCTTCCTGCGCTGGTTCCGGGAGCGGCTGGAGAAGGAGTGCATCCGGGATTTCCGCAGGGGGACGTTCGACGACCAGAAGTGGCTCGACCTGGCGGCGGCGACCTGCCCCGGGGTCCGGTCCCTGGCCTATCCCGGCTTGAACGCCGGCCACTGGAACCTGCACGAGTACCGGTTCGAGGAACGCGCCGACGGCTCCCTCTGGCTGAACGGAACCGTGCCGCTGGCCCTCTTCCATTTCAGCGGCCTGACGGCCGACGCCCTGACCCGGCACGGGTCCGCCAAGCCCCCGCCCGCCATCCAGTCGCTGGCCACCCGCTACCGGCAGTCGCTGGCCGTTCAGCGGTCGCTGTTTTCGGCGGAAGCCTTTTACAGCCTGGGCCGGTTTGCCGACGGCACGCCCATCCTGCCTCCGCACCGCGAGGCCGTGCGGCTGGGAAAAGCGCCGGCCGCCGATCCGTTCAAGGCGCGCGGGGAGGTGGACGCCGCCGCCGCCGGCCTCATGCCCCCGGTGGGGGACACCGAGAAAGCGTTGGAGGCCGACGCCGCGCTGCGCCGGCTTCGCGCCCACCCCGTCATCGGCCGCGTGTGGCGATTCTGGAAAACCTGGGTGAACAATGACCTCCCCTGAGCCCACGCCGGAATCCGCGAAGGCGGCCCTGGCCGCTTTGCCGGAGCCGTTGCGGCGCCACCTGGCGGAAACCGTGATGCCGCTCTGCGGCTGGCGGATCGATGAGGCGGCCCGCCCGGTTCCCGATTTGGCCGGCCGGCGGATCGGCTTTTTCTGCCGGCGGCTTCTGCGCAGCGGGTCGGGCCGGGTCATGATCGAGCAGCTGGCCGCCCTGCAGGCTGCCGGGGCGGAGACCGACGTCTATTATTTCGAGGAGGGCGTGGATGCGGATGTCGAGGCGGAAATCCGATTCCGCTGTCCCGGGGTGCGGCGAATCCGGCGCGTGAGCCGGCGGCTGGCCTCGTGGCGGACCCTGGCGCTGGAGCTGGCTCCCCGGCGGCACGACCTGTTTATCTCCACGGACACCCAGGATCCGTTCATCTTTGGAAGCACGGTCGCCCGTTTCGGGCTGATGAGGCCGCCCCGGGTCGCGGCGGTCATCCATGAGGAGTACGACCGCTACCTCGCCTTCCTGCGGCCGCACGCCGCCGGGCTGGCGGCGCTTTGCCTGGATTACGATTTCACCGGGCGCCTTCGCGCTCTCTACGGGCCGGCGCTGCCGGCCGGCATCGTTTCGCCATTGTTCCCTTTAAAGGGCCAACCGGCCCCGGACGCGGCGCTGCGGGGGGCACTGGGCATTCCGCCGGAGGCCCGCGTGCTGGCCTATGCGGGGCGGCTGGATCGGAACAAGCAAGTGGAGTTCCTGGCCGCCGTGCTGGAGGATTTGCTGGCGGAGGGGCGGAATGTGTGGCTGCTGCTGGCCGGGCGCTGGGAGGAGGAGGCCTACCGGCTCGAGGTGCGGGCGCTTCTGGACCGCGAGGTGGCCCTGCCGGACGGCGGCCGCCTCCGGCTGGCCGACCGCGTCCGCGAAACCGGCCCCGTGCCTTCCCTGGGTCCCGTTTACGCGGCGGCCGACCTGTTCGTGTTCGCCTCGAAGGTGGAGGGCTTTTATCCCCTGGTGGTGATGGAGGCCCAGCAGGCCGGCGTGCCGGTGGTCTGCACGGGCGTCGGCGGGCTGGACCGGGTGATCCTGGACGG
This sequence comes from uncultured bacterium, assembly GCA_903828035.1. Next base: position 5,988 of record CAIKKV010000319.1, on the reverse strand, counting down.
CGTGACCGGGTGCCTGGCGCCGGTGACCCCAGGCCCGGCGGAGGCGGCGCTCCGCGCGGATACGCGCCGCGTCTTTGTCGGGCAGGCGGCCCGCCTCCTTGACGAGCCCGCCCGCGCCCGCGCCATCGGGCGAGCCGGCGCCCAGGTGGTGGAGTTCCTGACCCGGCAGTATCCGTATTCCCGGCTATTTCTAAAATGGGTCCAATCGGTTCTGGAACCGGGGAGGCGGCCGTGAGCGGACTCCGCGTGTCGGTCGTGATCCCGGTGAAGGACGATGCCGCCCGCCTGCGCCTGTGCCTGGACGCCCTGGCCCGGCAGACGCTCCCGGCGGGCGCGTTCGACGTGGTGGTGGTGGACAACGGGTCGGCGGACGACCCGGCCGCCGTGGTCGCCGCCTTCCCGTTCGCGCGGCTTGAGCGCGAGGCGGAGCCGGGCGCCTCGGCGGCGCGGAACCGCGGCGTGGCGGCCAGCCGCGGGGCCGTCATCGCCTTTACCGACGCCGACTGCCTGCCGCGCCCGGAGTGGCTGGAGGCGGGCCTTCGCCGGATGGCGGCTTTTCCAAAAGGGGGACTTCTCGCGGGCCGCGTGGAGGTGATGCCCGCCGCCGCGAAACGGCCCGCGGCCCTGGAGCTGTTCGACATGGCCCACGCCTTCGATCAGCGGCTGTTTGTCGAGCAGTGGCATTTCGGGGCCACGGCCAACGTATTTGTCAGCCGCGTCGCGGTGGAGTCCGCGGGCGGCTTCGACGAGCGCATTCCGTATTACGGGGAAGACGTGGACTTCGGCCAGCGCGTCTGGTCCGCGGGCTGGCCGCTGGCGTATGAGCCCGGCGCGGTGGTGCGTCATCCGGCGCGGCGTGACTGGGCGGGTTTGAACATCCGACTGGAACGGACGATTCGGGCGGCCTATGGCGGGCGGGAGGCGACCTTCCGCCGCCTGGCCCTCGATCTGTGGCATGACTGGCCCCCGGCACGCACGATCGCGGGGTCGTTGACCCATCCGGCGGCGGAGGGGGCGCTTGGCGGGCTGAAGCTGGCCGCCGTGACCGCCGCCGTCCGCCTGATCCGGATGCGGATGCGGATTTATTTGTTTTTGGGACAGCGGCGCGGGCTGGGGAGGCCGGCATGATTCGCGGACGCATATCCGTTCTGATTGCCTGCTACCAGCATGGTCACTGGCTTGACGGCGCGCTGAAGTCGGTCTTCGCCCAGACGGCTCCGGATATCGAAGCCGTCGTGGCGAACGACGGCTCGACGGATGACACCGATCTCGTGGCGCACCGCTGGCAGCAGCGCGAGCCCCGGCGCGTGACCCTGGTGAACACGGCGCGGGTGGGGCAGGCGGCCGCGCGGCGCGCCGCGCTGGAGCGGGCCTCGGGCGAGTTTTACATCACCCTGGATGCGGACGACCTGCTCGAGCCCCGCATGGCGGAGCGTTGCGCGGCGGCGCTGGCGCAAGAGCCGGAAGCGATCGTGGCGGCGGCGGACGTCTGGATGGTGGACGAGAGCGGCACCCGGGCGCTGCGGCTGCTGGAGCAGGGAAGCCTGCCGGGCTGGCCCGGGGTCCTCATGGCCAATCCGCTGGGGGGCGTGGGCGGACTGCTGGTGCGCCGGGAGACGGCGGAGCGGATCGGGGGCCTGACGCTGGACGGGCTGTCCGGCGTGGAGGATTGGGATTTTGCCGTGCGCCTGACCCGGGCGGGCCTGCGGGTGGTCCGGGTTCCCGAGGCGCTGGCTCGGTACCGGCAGAGCCGCGCGTCATTCAGCCGCAACCCGCTCCCCATGCTGAAGGCGCGGCTGGAATTGCTGGACCGGTGCCGGAAGCCGGATGAGCGGCTGGAGCTGCCGCCGGCGAAGCAGCCCGTGATCGACGAGGCGGCCTGGCGTCGGCTGCGCAACCGTCAGGTTTTCTTTGTGCTCGGGCTGGCGGCCGTGGGGTCCGCTGCCGCCATGCCGGAGGTGCTGGCCAGCCGGGTGGCGGGGGAGAATGACTGGCGCGCCTGGGCCAGGGCCTTTGCCGAGGGCGTGGGGTATGCCGCGCTCGCGGGCGGAAGCGGAAAGAATGCGGCGGCCCGGGCCCGGCTTGCGCTGACGGTCTCGCTGGCCTCGACCGGCGAAGGGGCTTTGACGGAGCCGCTGCTGCAGGCGATGGAGCAGGCTGTTCGCCGCACGTGTTTTCCCGGGCCGCGTTATTGGAAGCGCCGGATTGCGGCCTGGCTGTCGACCCGCCGGTTCCGGCGGCCCGGAGGAGCGGCATGAAAGCCAGCGTGATCGTCTGCACCCGGAATCCGAGGCGCGCCTGGCTCGCGGAGTTGTTCCTGGCGCTTTCCCGCCAGACCGCCCCGGCGGAGCGCTGGGAGCTGTTGATGGTGGACAACGGCTCCGTGCCGCCCGTGGAAGAGGCGGGGCTGCCGCCGGGAGCTCGCCTGATCCGGGAGGAGACGGAGGGGCTGACGGCGGCGCGGCTTCGCGGCATCCGCGAAAGCCGCGGCGAGCTGCTGGTTTTTTTCGATGATGATAATGTGCCCGATCCCGATTACGTCTCGCAGGCGCTGTCGCTTTTCGAATCGCGCGAGGGGATCGGCGTGGCGGGCGGCCGGATTGACGGCCTCTTTGAGCAGCCGCCTCCGCGCGGGGTGCGGCCGTACCTGGGATGGCTCGCGGTGCGGCCGGGGGTGGTTTGCGAGCGGGAGGCGGGACTGGAGAGCGCCTGGGGGGCGTTGCCTTGCGGGGCCGGTTTCTGTATCCGGGCCGAGGCGGCGGTGCGGTATGCCGAGGCGGTGGCGGCGGATCCGCTCCGTTTCGCCATGGACAGGAAAGAAGGGATCCTGACGGGTTCGGGCGATACGGATATGGCGCTCACGGCGCTGGACATGGGGTTCAAGGCGTTGCTGACTCCGCGGCTGCGGCTGGGGCATCACATCCCGGCGTCGCGCCTGGAGCTTGGTTATCTGGAGCGTTTGCTGGAAGGATCCGCCTTCTCGACGACCCGCCTTGCGGACGCTCGCGGCATTCGGGGGAAACCCTTTTGGCTGAATCGGATTTTGAGGCGGGTGAAGCGCGTGGCGGCCGCCTGGCCGGGAGACTGGGCGTTTCGGCTGAGGCTGGAGCGGGCGATCGATCGGGGCGAGGCGGCGGCGCGAACTGCGGGGAAGATAGACCACGGATGACGCGGATAATACTGATTTGAGATTTTGCTTGTGTGGAGAGGTTTGTGGCGGAATGATGGGTGGAAACCGGGAGGGCTTATGAATTGGTGGTATGCCAAGGGCGATCAGAAAAGCGGGCCGATGGACGATGCGGCGTTCCGGGCGAAAGTTCAAGAGGGGTCCGTCCTTCCGGAAGATCTGGTGTGGAACGAGTCGCTGGCCACCTGGATGAGGGCGGGGGATGTGCCGGGGCTGCTGGGCGGAGCGCCGGCCGCGGGCCCGGAAGCGGGGGGCGGGGACGGCGTCACGCCGAATGCCGAGCTCATGCGGAGGGGGCGCGAGGCGCTGAGCGGGCAGTGGGGGCTGGCCATTGGCGTGACCGTGCTGCTGAATGTGATTTCCCAGGCGGGATCCATGATTCCGTATCTCGGCATCCTGGTGGCGATTGCGCTGGCCGGGCCGATTCAAATCGGGAACGCTCGCTTCTTCCTGGCGCTGGTGCGGCGGGGCAATCCGGAGCTGGGCCTGGCCTTCACCGGGTTTTCGGAGTTCGGGCGGGCGCTGATTGCCGCGCTGCTGGTGAGCGTCTTCACGCTGCTGTGGATGCTGCTGCTGATCGTCCCCGGCTTGATCAAGTCGTTTTCGTACGCCATGACGTGGTTTATCCTGGCGGACAATCCGGCGATGAGCCCGAGCGAGGCGATCGACCGGAGCAAGGCCATGATGGACGGACGGAAGTGGAAGCTGTTCTGCCTGAGCTGGCGGTTTATCGGCTGGATTCTGCTGGCGGTATTCGGCACCTGCTGCATCGGGCTGCTTTGGGTGCTTCCTTATATGCAGGCCTCGATGGCGAACTTTTATGAGGATGTGAAGGCGCGTTCGCCGGCTGATCAGCCGCCTGCCCCGGCGTTTTGAGGGGTAAAAGAAGGCTTCACACAGAGGACGCTGAGGGAGATTTGTTGTGTAAAGAGTACCGGCGGGGAACCGCCGGCTCCACACGGATATCGCGCCACGGTGTGGCGCTCCCACAAATTATGCATATCAGGTGCGGCTAGTGTTCGGATTGTGTGGGAGCGCGGCACCGCCCGCGCGATGGGTTTGGTTTACCGGACGATCATCACGGTGCCCTTGGGCGAGTACTGCAAGAGCACATCGTTTCCGGACTTGGTCAATGTGAAGCCAAGGGTGTTGTTGGCGATGGTCCAGTCGGTCACGGCGCCGACCGTATTGGCCGAGGAGAGGATGACGCTGCTCATGGGCGTGATGCCGTTCAGCCGGACGACCTCCACGGTGGCGTACTGCGGCAGGGTCAGCTTGTTGCCGCTGACGACCTTCGCGGTTTTGCCGTTTCCGTAGACGAAGCGGAAGACGCCGTTGGTGGGGAAGGCGAAGCTGTTCGTGATGGTGAGCGTGCCGGGATCGTCGGCCCAGTCGAAACCGCTGCCGGGCACCATTGTGACGGTCTTGGTGCGGATGGTGCCCGAGCCGCCGAGCCAGCTGTTGCTGTAGATCGTGAGCGTCGTGCCAACGGGCAGTTCGCCGTTGACCATCAAGGTGCCGCCTTCAAGCGTGCCCGAGCCGACCGTCACGCTGGCGGTGTAGGTGTTGGTCGCCTTGAGGACCAGCGTGCCGGGGCCGTACTTCGCGAGCGACGCCGAGCCGGATACGGGACCGGAAAGGGTCGCCTTGTCCGTGCGGACCGCGGGATTGTCGAAGACCTCGATCGTGCCGTTCGAGGTCAACACGATGGGATCGATGAAATCGACTTCGCTATCCGCCAACGGGGAGCCGAACCGGAGCCGGGCGCTGGCGGCATTGATGAAGTACGGGGTGATGTTCCAGCTCAAGGGGGCGGGACCGTCGTTGTTGAAGTCCACGGCCAGTTTGCCTCCCTTTGCGGAGAAGCCGCCGTGGGCGGTTGAGCTGCCGGCCCAGGAAAACTGTCCGGGTCCGATGCCGAGCGTGCGGCTGAAGGTGCCGGTGGACTCGAGGAGCCCGCCTGAAAAGATCAGCCGGCTGACGGTGGGGAGCCCCTGGCCGTCCACGGCGCGCAGGGTGCCTTTGTTGATTTCCGTGTCGTTGGTCCAGGTGTTGGCGGCCTCGAAAGAAATGGTGCCATCGCCCATCTTCCGCATGTAGAAGAAGCCTGTGACGGGTGAGGCGAAGCGCACCGTGCTGTTGGAGGCCGCGGTGAACTGAACGAGTGCCTGCGTGTTTGTCCGCGTTAGAGAAACGGGCCCTGCGAATAGACAAACGCCATTGAACGCACGTGTTCCAATTTCAACTATGCCGTTGAAGGAGGATAGAGCCATGGAAACCGCCTGGGTGGCCGTGGCGTCTTCGCCGAGAAAGAGGCCCGTGGGGTTTGAGCCCGTGGTTGGGAAGAGGATCTGGGTGGCGCCTTTCAGGGCTCCTGTTTTTTCCGCGACAAGACGCGCGCTGCTTCCAATGGAGACGGCACCTGACAACTCGTTGTTCGTGTTGCTGAGGCGGATGTAGTTGCCCGCCGATGAGATGCCCGTGAGGCTCAGGGTGTTGGTGCGGGTGATCAGGCGGCCGGACACCACAAGTTCCGACAAATCACTTGAGTTAAGCGTGAGGTTGCCGTCGAAGGTGAAGGGGCCGGAAACGGTCGTGATCAAGTTGCCGCCCAAAATGTTAAGCGTGGTCTTGACGCCCTCCTCGACTCGCAGGCCGCGGCTGAAGGTGAGGGTGTTGGTGAATTGGAGCGTATGAGCGTTGCCGTCCGCATTGCGGAAGATGACGGGATTGGTGGAATTACCCAGGGGGCCGGCGATTCCGGGAGCCACATCCTGTCCGACGATCAGCGTGCCGCTTCC
>CAIKKV010000318.1 GCA_903828035.1 uncultured bacterium | reverse complement strand
TTATTAAACACTCCGTCCCGAACACTTCTCCCAATCGTGTCAAACAGGACCGCCACTCTCGCTTTCCTCGTTTTGTCCCTAAAAAAAGTTGACAGCGTCTAAAGACAGCCTAAACTGTTAAACAGTTTGTTCGTGCCATGCCAACTTGAGTCGCGGATACAAGGGGGGGATTGCACATGGGGATGCCTGTGAAGACGGCTACGCTTCCGCTGCGCCTGGAACATTCCGGGATGGCCCTCCAAATCATGACGGGCTTGTCCCAACACGATAACTTGATCGCCGTCTACCTGGATACCCGGTTCAACCTCCAATGGGTCAACCCCGCCTTTGCCGGGGCCGCACGGCGCGAACTCGGCTCCCTGCCCGGAAAAAACTTTTTCCTCCTGTATCCCCATGCTGAACTTCAGGCTCTTTTTCAGCGCGTCGTCGACACGAAAGAGCCCTGCGCGTCCACCGGCCACCCCTTTGTCTTTCCGGATCAGCCGGAACGCGGGGTGACCTACTGGGACTGGAACCTGATTCCCGTCAAGAACGCCTCCGGAAACGTCGAAGGGCTTTTCGGCACGCTTACCGAAGTCACCGATCGGGTTCAGGCCGAGATGGCTTTGCGCGAAAGCGAGCTGCGATTCAGGAACGTGCTGCAGGAGGTGCACTCCGTGGCCGTCCAGGGGTACAGGCCGGACGGCACGACGCAATACTGGAATCTAGCCTCCGAGCGGCTCTATGGATTCAGCGCGCAGGAGGCGATCGGACGCAACCTCGTGGACCTGATTATTCCGCCGGAAATGCGGGAGCTCGTCGCGCAGGCGCTCCGGTATATGGCCGAGTCCGGGGCGCCGGCCCCGTCCGCTGAATTATCGCTGGCGCGGAAAGATGGCTCGCGAGTGACCGTTTTCTCGAGCCATGCCATCGTTCAAATCCCCGGCCGGCCGCAGGAGCTCTTCCGCATCGACATCGACCTCACCGAGCTCAAGCGGGCCGAGCAATCCTTGAAAAACACGATCGAGGAGCTCGCCCGCTCCAACATGGAGCTGGAGCGGTTCGCCTACGTGACCAGCCACGACCTCCAGGAGCCCCTCCGGATGATCTCGTCCTTCGCCGGACTGCTGCGCGACACCTACCAGGGCCGGTTCGACGCCAAGGCGGACGAATACATCGCCTTCACCCTGGAGAGCGCCCTGCGGATGCAAATCCTGATCAAGGACCTGCTGGCCTATTCCCGCATCGGGGCAATCCCCAGGGAAATGAAGCCGGTGGGCGCCCGGCAATCGCTCGACGCCGCCCGGGCGAACCTGAAGGAGTCCGCCGAAGCCGCGGGCGCGCGGATCACGCACGATCCCCTGCCGACCGTCCTGGCCGACGACCTGCAGTTAACGCAGGTCTTCCAGAATCTGCTGGGCAACGCCATCAAATATCGCGATCCCGGCAGGGCCCCTGAAATTCATATTGGAGCGGAGCAGGCATCGGGCTTCTGGCAGTTCTCCGTTCGCGACAACGGCATCGGCCTTGATCCCCAATATGCCGGGCGGATCTTCGAAATGTTCCAGCGTCTTCACACCCGCGAGCAGTACGAGGGCACCGGGATCGGGCTCGCCATCTGCAAGAAGATTGTGGAAGCCCACGGCGGAAGGATCTGGGTGGAATCCCAGCCCGGAAAAGGATCCGTCTTCCACTTCACGATTCCGGCATGAACAGTGTCAATTCAACAGGGCGTGAAGCAGCTTGCCGACCTGCTGCTTGGTGTACGGCTTGGGCATGAACGTCCACCGGCGCTTCTGGATCTCGCCCACAAGGGACCGCTCATCGGTATAGCCGCTGGAGAGAACGATCCGGACGGAGCGATCCGCCTTGGAGATCTCATCGGCCAGCGTGATCCCGTTCCCGTCCGGAAGCACCACGTCGCTGAATAGAACCCGGATGGGCTCTTTCGCGGAGCGAAACTCCCTCAGCCCGGCCTCCACGCTGTCCGCCTCGATTAACCGGTAGCCCAGGCCGCGGAGCATGGTGGCGGCCATCGCGCGAACCGCCTCGGCATCCTCCACCAGCAGGATCAGCTCACCCGCCCCCCTCACCAGGGAGGCCTGTTCGTCCGCCGGAGGCTCGGCGGCCGCTTCGGCACGGGGGAAGTAAACGTCGAACCGGCTCCCCCGGCCGGGCTCGCTGGAGACATCGATCCAGCCCCCGTGCTGTTGCACAATGCCGAGCACGACCGACAGCCCGAGCCCGGTTCCCTTGCCCGCCTCCTTCGTCGTGAAAAAGGGCTCGAAGATGCGGGAGAGCACCTCGGGCGGAATGCCGCCCCCCCGGTCGACAACAGACACACAGACGAAGACCGTCCCGCTCCCGGCTGGCAGCCCGGCCCGGGCGACATCACGAACCACCTTGGACTCGATGACCAGCTCGCCTCCGGCCGGCATCGCGTCGCGCGCGTTGATGCACAGGTTGAGCAGCACCTGCTGGAACTGCGAGGGATCCACCACGGCCAACATCTGTTCGGACTGCAGGTTCAGGGTGATCCGGATATCCGCTCCAATGACGTGCCGGAGCATCGTCTGATGATGCAGGATGAGACTGTCCAGATTGGTCGGCCGGGGCTGGATGATCTGCTTGCGGCTGAAGGCCAGCAATTGCTTCGTCAAATCCGCCGCCTGTTGCGCGGCCATCCGGATCTGCTTCACCTGGGGAAGAAACGGCGAGCTCGCCTCCAAGTCTTCCAGGATGAGATCCGAAAATCCAAGCACGCAGAACATGCTGTTGTTGAAATCGTGCGCCACCCCCCCGGCCAGGCGCCCGATGGACTCCATTTTCTGGGCCTGGGCCAGCTGCGCCTGCAGCTGCGCCTGCGCCTCCTGCTCCTGCTTGCGCTGCGTGATATCCTGGCAAATGGCCAGCAGGCCGGTGGGCTTGCCGAACCCGTCCCTCAAAATCGACGTGCTCATCCACGTCGGGAAAATCGTGCCGTCCTTCCGCAGATGATGGATCTCGCCCGAATGATGTCCCTGCTCCATCAGGTGCGCCAGATGCGGCGCCACCTCCTGGCGGAGCTGCTCCGGCGTGTGAAACACGCTCAGCGGGCGCCCCTTCACCGCCTCCAGATCGCATCCGTGCATGGCCAGCCAGGCCGAGTTAACGTACCCGACAAGGCCATCGAGATCCGACATGGCGATTCCATCCGAGGCCTGCTCAACGGCAGCCTTGAGCTCCACCCGCTCGGCCTCGGCTTTCCGGCGATCGGTAATGTCCAGCCCCATGGTCAGCAGGCAGGGCTTCCCGCGGAGGTAGACGGTCTGTCGCGACACCAGGAGCACGCACATGTCGCCATTGCGCAGGCGGACGGACGTCTCGACGTTCCGGGAGAAGACCCCCTGCCGGGCCTCCTCCATGACGTTCCGGTAGGTGGACTCGTCGGCCAGCCCCAGCTCCACGATCGAGCGCCCGAGCACCTCCTCGCGCGTGAACCCGAACAGCTTTGTCCAGGCGTCGTTCACTTCGAGAATGTGCGTGGAGCTGATGTCGACCATCGACAACCAGGCCGGGTTGCTTTTGAACGACACCATGAACTGCTCTTCGCTCTGGCGAAGCCGCTCCTCGGCCTCCTTCCGGTCCGTGACATCGATGACCACGCCCATGTACCGATCAATTTGGCCGTCCTCGTCGCGCACCGGACGCCCCCGCGACATCATCCAGTGCTGGGAGCCGTCGGGCAGGCACACTCGCCATTCCGCCTTGAGCTCCTCTCCGGTCGCCGCCGCCGCCTTCACGGTTTGATCGATGCGGTCTCGATCCTCGGGGTGGATGACCCGCAGCCACGTCTCGTAGGACGCCTTGTCCCGCGCCGGGTCCAACCCGTACAATCTCCAGATGGAATCCGCCCAGACATTTTCATGGGTCTTCAGGTTCCACTCCCACGTCCCCGCATTTGCCGCGTCGTGCGCCAGGCTCAGGTGCTCGATGTTATCCCTCAGCTGCTTCGCGGACTGCCACCGGGCGAGCGCAATGCCGATGCTGCCCGCGACGCCTTCCAGGAACGCGATGGTCTCCGGGGAAAAGCGGTCAGGCGCGTGATCGTTCAGCTGCAGCAGCCCCACAATCTCCGCCCCGGAGCGGATGGGAATGATGGCGATGGACTTGTATCCTGAATGGATACAGTTGTTGCGCGGGCGGAACCGGGGGTCCTGTCCGGCGGGAATGGCCGTCACTAGCGTCGGATCGTTGGCCCAGGCGCTTCCGCCCGGAGAAAACAAGGGGCTTGCCGGATCCGTGCGCCCGCGAAGCACCAGGCCGCAGGTGCATTCGAGAAACGGCTTGCCATCGGGACCAAGCGGAACGGAGCCGTCTTCGTTCCGACAACACAGTCGATCCTCCGCCTCGATAAACTCCCTGGGAAACCCGGTGTGAACGAAATAATTAAAGTCGTTGCCGCGGGCAAGCCGGATGGCCGCGGCCTCGACGCCCGTCTCCCGCCGGATCACATCCAGAATGCGTGAAGCCGCCTTCGACATCTCCCTTGTCTCGTTAAGTATATCCAGGACCTCCAGGGCCATGGCCCGCTGGCGCTCGGACTCCTTCTGGGCGGAAATATCAATAACCTGGGAAATGAAATACAAGGGCCTCCCCCCGCTGTCCCGGACCAGGGAGACGTTCAGGAGCGCCCACACCAGGCGGCCCGACTTGTGGAAATAGCGCTTTTCCATCCGGTAGGTGGAAATGTCCCCCACCAGCATCCGGCGGACATTGTCCTGATCGGCCGGCAGGTCGTCCGGGTGGGTGAGCGCCTGGAATGTCCTGTCGAGCAACTCCCACTCCGAGTACCCGAGCATCTCGCAGACGGCCCGGTTGACTTTCAGCCAGCGCCCTTCCGGCGAAACCAGCGCCATGCCGATGGCCGCATATTCGAATGCGTTCGTGAACCGCTCCCGGCTTTCCCGCAGTTGATCTTCGGCGCGCTTGCGGTCGGTGACGTCGATGACGATCGAGCTCAGCAATTTCCGCCCGCCATCGATCAGGGGCGCGCTGTAAACCTCCACGGTGCGGATTTCCCCGGAGGCCAGGCGATGCTCGAAGACAAAGGCGGTCTGGTCGCCTCCGATGGCCCGCTGCATGCGTTGCCGCGTGGCGGCTTCTCCCAGCTGGTTGATGTCCCAGATGCGAAGCGCCATCAGCGCGGCACGGTCATACCCGTAAAACGCGCAGGCCGCGGCGTTGACGTTCACGATCGCGCCATCACGGGGATCAATCAACAGATGCACGGCCCGGCTCGATTGGAACATGTCTTGAACGAGCGCCCGGCTTTCCAGCAGTTCGCGCTCCGTCCGCTCGTGAGACGCCCGCGCCCGCTTGAGCGCTTTCCATGCGAGCAGGTAGACGGCCAGTGAAGCGGCAACCGAGCAGAGGTAAATCACTTCGTGTGCGGATAAATTGATCAGTCCCACAGACCCTCCGCAATCCTTGCGCCAGTCATGTTACGCCAAACAACCCATAAACATAGTACTATATCAATAAAGGGTCTTGAATGCAAGGAGGATGTCGTTAAACGGGCATGATTAATTGCTGAATGCGGGATTTCCGCCCAGTCAAACTTACTGAGCCGCCGGCCCGGTCCGGTCCAGGATCGTGTGATCCTTGATCTCCAGGATCCGGGTGGCGAGCGATCCGATCAGCCGATGGTCATGGGAGACGAAGACGAGGGTCCCCTCCGCCTGCGACAAGGCGAAGTTCAGGGCTTCAATCGACTCCAGGTCCAGATGGTTGGTGGGCTCGTCCAGCACCATCATGTTGCCCCCCTCCAGCATCATCTTGGCCAGGATGAGGCGCGCCTTTTCGCCGCCGCTGAGAACCTGGATCTTCTTGAACACGTCGTCTTTGCTGAAGAGCATCCGCCCCATGAACGAGCGCAGCTCGGTTTCGGTCTTGGACTTTTCGTCGGCAAACTTCCCCAGCCAATCGAGCGCCTGGGCGTCGGGATCGAGCACCTCCTCCGGATCCTGCGGAAACCGGCTGAACTGCACGGTTTCGCCGAAGGAAACAGAGCCGGTATCCGGAGGCAGCAAGCCGCACAGGATTTTCAGGAGCGTCGTCTTGCCCGTGCCGTTCTTGCCGATGATCGCGACCTTCTCGTTCGGGCCGATGGTGCAGGAGAAATCCTTGAACAGGCATTCGCCATAGCTCTTCGATATGCCCGCCGCCTCAATCCCCTTGTCGCCCAGCCGGCGCTTGGCGTTGAACCGGATGTAGGGGGAAACCCGGGAGCTGGGCTTCATTTCGTTAAGCTCGATTTTGCCGAGCAGCTTCTGCCGCGAGGTGGCCTGCTTCGACTTGGAGGCGTTGGCGCTGAAGCGGCTGATAAAGGCCTTCAGGTCGTGGATCTGCTTCTCCATCTTCTCGTTGGCCTTGGCCCTCAGCTCGCGCACTTCCAGGCTCGCGATCGTGAAATCATCATAATTCCCCGTGAACATCCGGATTTCATGGTAGTCCAGGTCCGCGATATGCGTGCACACCTGGTTGAGGAAGAAGCGGTCATGCGAAATGACGATGACCGTTCCCTCGTAGCGCGACAGCAGATCCACGAGCCACTCGATGGAGTCCATGTCCAGGTGGTTGGTCGGCTCGTCCAGCAGCAGGACGTCGGGATGGGCGAAGAGGACCTGGGCCAGCAGGACCCGGAGCTTGAATCCGCCCTGCAGGGTTCTCATCTCCCGGGTGAAGACATCCTCCGTGAACCCGAGCCCGGCCAGCAACTTGGCGGCATCGGCCTCCATCGTATAGCCGCCGGCGATCCCGAACTCGTGCTCGATTTCGCCGCTGCGCTCATGCTCGGCGTCGGACAGGTCTTCCTTGGCGTAGAGGGCCTCCCGCTCCCGGTGCAGGTCCCAGAGCTTCCGGTTCCCCATGAAAACGGTGTCGAGGATGGGAATGTCGTCAAACTCGGCATGATCCTGGCGGAGGTAGCCCAGGGTGCAGTCGCGGCCGACGGTCACGTCGCCGGAGCTGGGGGGGATGATTCCCGCCAGGATTTTCACAAATGTCGATTTCCCGGAGCCGTTGGCCCCGACCAGGCCATAGCAGTTCCCCGGGGTGAACTTGACGCTGACATCCTCGAAAAGAACATCCGCACCGAATCTCTTGGTCAACATCGACGTTGCAATCACGAACGCTCTCCCATCCAGCGGCTAAACGATCATTAAGGGCCGAAGATGATGCCCTAAATACGGGGGAAAATCAATCTCCATCTGAGCGACAGGGGCGGAAGACGCCCGGGGTCTCTCCGGAACGCGCACGTCCGGGCCGCCGCACGCAGTGCGGCGCTACACGCTTCGCGCAGGATGGGCGTCCGCCAGCACGCTGCGGGCATCAGACGGCACATATTCGGGAATCATCTCTTTCAGCGTCTGGCGGATCAACTCCGCGTCATAGGTCCCGGCGGCCCGGATCAACTCGCTCACGCCGTCCAGGATTTTCCGATCCCTGCATGACCCGTCCGGGCGGAGCACCATGATCTTTTCATGGGGGGTCGGCACAATGCCTTCGCCGTGGGTAATCAGCTCCTCGTAGAGTTTTTCGCCGGGCCGGAGCCCCGTGTAGACGATCTCGATGTCTTCGCCGGGCCGCTTCCCGGACAGCCGGATCAGGTCGCGGGCCATGTCGGCGATCTTGACCGGGGTCCCCATCTCCAGGATGAAGATCTCGCCGCCCTCG
>CAIKKV010000317.1 GCA_903828035.1 uncultured bacterium | reverse complement strand
GGTTTCCCATCCCTGTTTCGATTATGTTGGGGACTTGGCTGATCAGGCGGATGAACTGACGGCCTCCCTTCAAAGAAGGACTCGAAACACCATGGCCGACATCTCCGTTCACGACCTCCTCCGGTTGCTGCCCCACCGGTATCCCATGCTGCTCGTGGACCGGGTCCTGGAGTGCGACGATAAGAAGCGCATCGTGGCCATCAAGAACGTGTCATTCAACGAGCCCTTCTTCACCGGCCATTTCCCGGATCAGCCCATTATGCCCGGCGTATTGCAGATCGAAGCCATGGCCCAGACGGGCGGCCTGCTGATGATGCGCATAACGGGATCCCTCGGCCGGCGCCTGCCGGTGTTCATGGGGATCGACAAGGCCCGTTTCCGGCGGATGGTGCTGCCGGGCGATCAGCTGCGCCTCGAGGTGGACCTGCTGGCCCTGCGCGGCCCCGTGGCCCGGTTTTCCGGAAAATCCTTTGTCGGGGACGCCTTGGCTTCCGAGGCCGAGCTGACCTGCATGCTAACGGAACAGGAGAAGCAGGCATGAGTTCCATTCATCCCACCGCCGTGGTGGCGCCGGGCGCCGAGCTGGGGCGTGATGTCGAGATCGGTCCCTATTGCGTGATCGGCCCCCATGTCCGGATCGGCGATAACACGGTTCTGAAATCCCACGTGGTTATCGACGGCCGGTCCGTCATCGGCTCGGGCTGCACCCTGTTTCCCTTTTGCAGCCTGGGAGGGCAGACCCAGGACCTCAAGTACAAGGGCGGCGCCACCTATGTCGCCATCGGCGATCGCACGACAATCCGCGAGTATGTGACGGTCAATTCCGGAACCGCGGACGGCGAGTGGACCAGGGTGGGCGCGGGATGCCTGATTATGGCCACCTGTCACGTGGCCCATGGATGCGAAGTGGGCGACGAGGTCATCATGGCCAACGGGGCAACGCTGGCCGGGCACGTCAAGGTCGAGGACAAGGCGATCATCGGAGGCATGGGGGGGATTCACCAGTTCTGCCGGATTGGCACCATGTCCATCGTGGGCGGGCTGACCAAGGTCACGCAGGACCTTCCGCCCTTCCTGATTGCCGACGGCAACCCCGGCGTGATTCACGGGGTCAACATCGTTGCGCTGCAGCGCCGCCAGGTGGCCGAGGATGTCCAGAAGGCCATCAAGGCCGCATTCAAGCTTCTCTATCGCAGCGGCCTGACGACGACCGAGGCGCTTGCCCGGATCGAGGCCGAGGTTCCGGCTGTTCCGCAGGTGGCGCACCTGGTGCAGTTTGTCAGGGCTTCTGAACGGGGCATCCTCAAGTAACACGGGAGACGGCATGGCTCGGTTTGTCATCCGATGGGCTACCCTCGTCGCAGTCCTCCTGGCGGGAGCGGGGCTCCTGCAGGCGGCCGGTGACGGCTATGTCGACTTCCGCTTCAACAACGTGGATGTGCGCACGTTTGTGCGGGTTCTTTCGGATATCACGGGCAAGCGGTTCATTGTGGACGAAGCGGTCAAGGGGCAGGTGACGGTGGACGCCCCGCGCATTCCCGCGGCCGATGCCTATGCCCTCGCCGTGACCATTCTCGAATCGGTGGGCTGCACCGTTGTTGAGGGCGGCGCCGCCGTGCGCGTGGTGCCTCTGGCTGGCGACTTCACCGCCCTCGGCGCCATCCAGGGGCCGGATCAGGCGGGCCCCGGCGTGGGATACCTGACGCGCGTCTTCGCCCTCCGGCATGTTTCCGCTGCCGAGGTCAAGGCCATGCTGGCCGACGTGCTGGGCGGCGGCAAGAAAACGTCTCTCGCCTCGCTGCCGGGGTCGAACCTGATCGTGGTCAGCGGCTCGGCCGACATGATCCAGCGCGTGGAGACCATGATTGGCGCCATCGACAAGCCGGGCCTTTCCCGGGTCACCGAGGTTCTGCCGATGAAGTTTGCGTCGGCCGAGGATGTGGCCAAGCAGATCAACGACGCGATGGCCGTGACCGAAACCGAGGTCGATCGGATCCGGCAGCAGGTCGCCTCCGGGGGGCGTAGCATGGCGGGCGTCAGGGCCGTGGCGTCGCCGCAGGCGAATTGCCTCATCCTCGTGGGGCCCCAGGCCGCCGTGGCCGAAATGAAGGACCTGATCGCCAAGCTCGATGTGGAAAGCCCCTCCGGGCGGGGGCGCCTGCGCGCGATCTTCCTGAAATACCTGACCGCCGAAGATGCGGCGAAGAGCCTGAAGCCGTTGCTGGCGGGTCAGGCGGCCGGAGCCAAGACGGCGGCGAGCGCATCCGCGATCAACATCGAGCCGATTGCCGCCAACAATGCGCTTCTTGTGGACGCCTCGCCGCGCGATTTCGAAGTCGTCTCGAAGCTGATCCAGGAACTCGACCGCGTGCCGGGGCAGGTCATGATCGAGGTGCTGATCGCGGAAATATCCATGAACCAGGGCAGCGATATCGGCGTTGAGATGGCCGCGCTTGACATGCCCGGCAAGGTGGGCGAGCTGGCCTTCCAGGGAAGCTCCACCCTCAACGACAACAATGATGCGCTGATGCAGGCCGTGCAAAACGGCCTGTTTCCCCGCGGTATCACGGTGGGCGTGGCGCACGGCACGCGACTGGCCGCCGACGGGACATTGGAGACGGCCTTTCCCGCCCTGTTCAATGTGAATGCCGTCAAAAAAGACAGCAAGGTGCGCATCCTGTCCAACGTGCCGCTCCTGGCCCAGAACAACCAGGAGGCGAGCGTGAGCGTCGTCAACAACATCCCCATTCTCAAGTCCACGATTCAGGGCGGCTCCGGAACGGCGCGGGACGTCATCCAGAATATCGACCGCATGGACGTGGGCATCAAGCTCAAGCTGACGCCGCATATCAATCCCGACGGCGAGGTGCGCATGCTGCTGAACCCCAGCATCGAGGCGGTTATCGACACGGGGTCGGCCGACACGCCGTTCACGCCGACCATCGCCAAGCGCGATGTGATGACGACGGTAACGGTTCCCGATGGGCAGATTATCGTGTTGAGCGGACTGATCCGCGAGGATCGGACAAAGGCGGTCCGGAAGATCCCCCTCCTGGGCGACATCCCCCTGATTGGCTTTCTCTTCCGCCGGACGGTGGATCTGACGGAGCGGACCAACTTGCTGATTTTCGTGAGACCCCGCCTGGTGGGCAAGGGCGGCGAGGCGGCCCTGAACGCCGACTTGGAAGCCCGCTCCGGCATCAGCTCCACGAATCAGCCGTCGCGCATTCCCCCGGAAAATTGGAATCCCTAGCGGAGGGCGGATGAGCGAGCATGCGGACAAAAAAAGCGCCCGGCACAAGGCAGAGCAGGAGTCCGCCCAGGCGGTTGCCGTCCGATATGGCCTCGATTTCCTCCCCGAGGTGCCCCCGGAAGCCCTGGATCCAGCCCTGGTTGCCCGCATTCCGGTCGACTGGGTGCGAACCCATGGCGTGATTCCCATCCGCCACGGCGGCGGCCTTGCCGTCCTCACGTCGGATCCGGGCCGCCCGGGCGTGCTGGACGATGTGGCCCGCCTGCTGGATGCCGATGTGATTCCGGTTGTGGCGGCGCCCAGCGTGATCGCCGCCTGCATCGAGCGGTGTTATTCCCGCAAGACCGGCTCGAGCGGAGCCTTGCTGGCCGATATGCGCGAGGCGGCCGGCGACGGACCGGCAACGGAGGCCGGGGCCGAGGACCTTTTGCAGTCATCCGCCCACGCGCCCATCACCCGCCTGGCGAATGCCATTCTTCTGGAGGCCGCCCGCGCCCGGGCCTCGGATATTCACTTTGAACCGTTTGAAGCCAGCCTCCGCGTGCGTTTCCGGGTGGACGGCGTGCTGTTCGATCAGACCACGGTTCCCAAGAGCATGGAGCAGGCGCTGGTCTCGCGGCTGAAAGTCATGGGCCGGATGGATATTTCCGAACGGCGGCTGCCGCAGGATGGCATGGCCCGCGCCAAGGTGGGGGATCGCAAGATCGACATCCGCGTTTCCACCATTCCCGTGGCCGAGGGCGAGCGGGTGGTGCTTCGCTTGCTGGACCGGGATACCTCCCTGATTCCGCTGGCCGACCTGGGCATGCCCGAGGATGTGCGGACGCGGTTCGAGGCGCTCCTGCAGGAGGCGCACGGCCTGATCGTGTGCTCGGGCCCTACGGGAAGCGGGAAAACCACGACGCTGTACGCGGCCTTGCGCAAGCTGGACACCGGCCGCATGAACATCATGACCATCGAGGACCCGATCGAGTACCGGATCCCCGAGATCAGCCAGATGCAGGTGAAGCCCAAGATCGGGTTGACGTTCG
>CAIKKV010000316.1 GCA_903828035.1 uncultured bacterium | reverse complement strand
GTGATGGTGTTGCCGGAAACTTCCAAATAAGCGGTATAATCCGGCAGCTTGCTCTTGAACAGATTGATGTCGAACAGGCGGTCAATCGCGTTGATCGAGTTCGCCTCGACCAGCAGCGACATCAGCTGGCAGTCGCGGAACGTGTTGTCCAGAATACGGGCGCGCAGATTGCCCTCCTCCTGGAACAGCCCCATTCCGATCGTGTGATTGCCTTCGACCGTATTGCCTTCCACCAGGGCCTCCATAGTCGCGCCCACGTTAACCAGCAGCGCTCCGACTCCGGCCGGCAGCGTCGTATTGAAATGATTTCTACCCAGATAGGTCGTCAAGCCTCCGTTACTCTGAAGAATGCCGACGCCGAGCAGATTGTCCTGGAATTGATTGTCCGCCACATAGACGAAGGACGGAACCCGGTTCCCGGTATACTTCAGCCAATCGGAATCCCCGCCCAACACCAGCATGCCGACGCCATTTCCTTCGAACCGGTTGTTTTCGACCAGCACATTATGAGTGGTGTGCGACTCAATCGGCGTAGGGGTTTTGAAATATTCCCCTGCAACCTCAAGGACCATCAGACCCACCGCATTCCCCGCGAAAATGTTGTTCTGGATCATCAGGTTGTTGACGTCCAGCGCTAGTATCCCGGTATACTGAACCCCGAGAACGAACAACGTCGACAGGTCACCGATATCGAAACCCGCTTTCTTGGGCAGCAGCTCGTCCCGGATCATGTCCATCAGCTGAGGCATGATTTCACCGCGGAACTCCAGGCCGCTGATGGTGACATCATCGGCCGCCACGATCAGGCCGCTTCGGGGAGCCCATTTCTCGCCGTGCTTCGAACCGGAGACGCCGAGCAGCGACCGGCCGGACAGAACCGGATAAACGCCCGTGGCAAACCGCCGGCCGCCGTTGGCGGGCAGTCCCGACCCTGATCCGATCAGCGAGACTCCGTCTTTCCGGATAATGTTGATCTCGGTGTAGGGCGTGGCGGAATCGAACACGTAAACCGTGTTGAAGTCCCCGCCGGCCGCGGCGAGGCCTTCGCCGATCGTGCTGAAGGGATGTTCAAAGGAACCATCCTCGACGCCGGACGTGTTGTCGCGATCCACATAGATCAGGGCATCGGAAAGCGTATCCACCACGGGCTTGCTGACCTGCTTCAGCACTTCCCGGACCGTGAACTCCACCGTTTCCGTGGGCTGTGACACGGAGGCCTGCACGCGCGGATCGCGCATCACCATGTCGGTGAGGCGGGAATCAAACGGCCGGGCGGCGTTCCGGCGGGCGGGCTTGAACGCGGCGAAAGCGCCGGCGAACGGGTTCTTTCCGGCCGCCCAGGCGCCCATGTCGAACGGCACCTGCATGCGCGCGCCGACATAGTAGGAGCTGCCGTTGAGATCGTCATCCTCGAACATCTCGGCGTCCAGCAGCAGGGCCGGCACGGCGCGCACTTCGAGGCGCCCCTTCCACCCCTCGACGAGGCTCGAGAGATCGTTGTCGAAGGAATAGTAGCCGGCGAAGAGCTTCACCTCCGACCACTCCTGCACCAGCGGGATCGGAAGGCGCACGCCGACTTCGCAATCGAAGCCTTCCATGGCCTGCTCCGTGTAATCCACATGGCTGTACGTCCGGGCCAGCATGCGCGAGTCGATGCGCGTCCCCCTCTGGATGGCGGCGTTCCCCCGGGCGTAAGGCTTGTCCCAATCGTAGGCGCGGGCATCGTACTCGTAGCTATCGAGGGATTCGGTCTTCCCGGCATCCTTGATGTCGTTCTCGGGGAGGTAATAATTGACCCGGGCATCCACCCACTCGCTGAGGAACTCCGCCCCGAACCCGGCCTGGTGGAACTGGTTGTTGGCTTCGGTTTCGCGCCGGTCGTAATAGGCGTTCAACCCGGCAATCATCCGGTGATCGCCGATCATCTGGCGGTAGCCGGCGCCCAGGTTCATTTCGCTTTCCTCATCGCGGAACGAAGAGCGCGGATTGAGGAAAAACAGGCCCGAGCGGGTCGAGTAGACCGGCAGCAGCAAATCGCCGATGCCCTCGGCGCGGCCCTCTTCCCAGGCGCGCGCGCCCAGGGTGATCACCGCCGGCTGCAGGTCGGAGAAGGTCGAACTGGACTCCGCCTTGACGGCCTCCTGCCGTTCAGTCCCGGTCGCAGCAGGCGCGGGCGCCTGTTGCGCCATCGCTACCATGCCCAGAAGAACTCCAGCCAACGCACACCCCATAATCCCATACGCTTTCATCCGGACCTCCTGCTTGCATCTATCCCGTTTTTCTACAAACCGTTATGTATTATAATTCCTTCAAGCGATGTTTGTCACTCGTTTTTTATTTCACTTCGCCCATGGCTGTGACTTCGCGGCGGTCATGATAAAGCTGGCGGATCCGGAATCGCAGGCGCGGAATCCCATTGAGCATCTCCTCGATCGGCTCCAGGATGGGATCCGGGTGCTGCTGGGGCATCTTGAAATTGACGACAAAGCGGCGAACCCGCCCTTCTTCCAGCCAGCGCCTCAGAAGCCCCATGGTGGCGCCGGGCGGCACGAGCATGTCGCACGCCAGCCAGTCGACCTGATCCCACTCGCGGGGGGGATGGAACCCGACCCCGTCCACGCGCATATGGCGCACGCGGCCCCCGGAGGAATGGCGGTCCGGAATCTGCATCGGGCCGCGGTCCACGGCCAGCACCTCACACCCCCGCTTCAGGAAGGCATAGCTCCAGCCGCCCGGCGAAGCGCCCAGATCCACCACGCGATCGCCCTTCCGGGGCGACTTCCCCATGATATCGAACGCTTCTTCCAATTTGAGGTACGACCGGCAGGGAGCGGCCGAATCAAACGGCATCCGATGCTCGCCGCCCGGAAACGGGTCCAGCAGATCGCGCACCTGCATCAGGCTCCACCAGGCGCCCTTCGCCGTCAGGCAAAGCTGGAACACCTTGGCTTCGGCCCCCGCCTTCCGGGGGGGCACAAACCGGCGATACAGGTCGGGCACCTGCTCCGCGCAAGCCGCCAGCAGCGCGTCACCCAGCCGCCCCGCGGCCTTGTAAAGCCCCTCCTCCGTGTCCCGGCCCGAGGCAAAGGCATGCAGCGTCCAGGGGGCGACGCCGCCCGCCAGCGCCGACAGCCCCTCGATCATGGAGCGGTGAGGCACCTCCGCGGCCGGCACGAGCTCCGGGTCGGAAAGCCACTGAGCGGCAAAAATCAACGTGTTCCTGCCTTCCCGCCAGGCCCTGGGAACGGCATCGCCTGTGAGGCGAACCACCCCGGGTTCGTCCGGATGAAGGGGAACCGCGGAACCGCCGCCAAAACGGCGGACCGACTCCTCATGCAACGCTCCGCCGTAATCGGGGCGGGCTACCAGCATCAACTCTCGCATTAAAGCTCCATGAATCGGCCCGACAACAGGATGGGCCTGTCGGGCAAGGGTTCATGCACCATCTTCTTCCACAGAAGATCAAGCGCATACTCAGCGTTCCGTTTGGGCGTGAAGGCATACCGGATCACCGGAATGCCATATTCGAACTGCACCTCGGTGTTGGCCTGCGTCACCACCTCGATCTTGGAGGGCACAGCGATGCCCTTCTGGATCAGCGCCATCGCCACGCCGCGCATGGCGATGTCATCCGCCACAATCAGCGCGTCCGGCAGGCGGCCTTCCTTTTTCCAGCCTTCGATCAGGCCGAGGGTCTGCCTGGAAATGGTCTGCAGGCTGGACGGCTCGCCCTCGAAGGGGTGCGTGCGGACCTTGGGCAGATCGAAGCGGGCGGCGGCGGCCAGGGCGGCGGAGAACTCTTCGGAGTTCTCCTGGAAGCCCAGGATTTCAATCGTCTTGCGGCCGCGCTTGGCCAGATACTCCACCGTGTCATAGGCAAACCGGTAGTAGTCGTTCATGACGTCGGAAGTCCGGTATTCCTGGCTGCAGTGCACGAACGGCACCTCCGTCCGCTTCGCCAGAAGCGTCCAGGTGGGATGGGCCATCGCCAGCTGCACCAGGCCCGTGAACCGGCGGGTGGCCTGGTCGGCGAGGAACCGGCGCGCATTGGCCGACTCCTCGACCCGGTCGAACTTCATCTTGATCGAAAAATCGTCATAGACCTGGGGAATCCAGCCATGGGACTCCACCTCTTCCCGGACCGCCTTGGCCAGAACCCGGACATAATGCACCGACTCCTGCGCCAGGTCGGGCTGGACCAGGACGCCGATCGTGAGCGGGCGCACGATCGTCCCCATCTTCGTCTTCCGCTCCAGCAGGCCCCACTGGGTCAGGCGCTCCATGGCCTTCTGGACGGACACCAGGTTGACGGCCCAGCGGCGCGTCAGCTCGTGGGTGCTGGGCAGCCGGTCGCCGGGCTTGATGCGGCCCGACCAGACCTGGTGCCGCAGGAACGACTCGATCTGGGCCTGCACGCGCTCGCCCGTGGAACGGTCGACGGTAAAATCCTTCAGAATTTGTTGCACGCCGCCCCCCTCAATGGAATAAGGCCGTCATCTTGCGCACCGCCGCCATCATCGCCTCGGACCCCGTGTAAATCAGGAAACCGAAATAGACGATCGTCGCCAGATTGGTCAG
>CAIKKV010000315.1 GCA_903828035.1 uncultured bacterium | reverse complement strand
CGCCCTTCGAGGATGCGGGTGTGCGCGGCGCGACCAATGAGGTAGCTGGCCGATTCCGATTCATCAACCAGACCAATGGCCTTCTTGCGATGCAGCCACGGGCACTTGATGAAGTCCAGAAGTTGGTGACTGCTCAGGAAACGGTCCGCCTGGGCGTGGTACAGCTCGGCGGGCTCGGATTTCAAAATATTGAGATCGACTGTAAGGTCCATGAAATGCTCCTTGGCTGATTACTGCACGGGCTCAGAAAGGGGGAACCACGTCATGCTCAGGCGGCGGGTGACGGCGCAGATGCGGGACCTGCCATTCGTGACCAGGTTGTCGTCGCGGAGTTCGGGCAGTCGCCTTGATGGCGCATGCCGTTCAAGACAGGTTGCCACGCCGATTTCGGCGGCGGTCTGTCCAGGATGATTCTTCACTTCTGCCAGACAGAGATCGCGTTGCGCTTGCGCGCTACCGCTGGCTTCGACCTCTTCGGCGGCCAAGCGGGATGTATGCGGGTCTGTCGTTCTTGATCGGGCCATCGGCTGTCTCCTTGTGGTTCGGCGGCGATCCATTTCACCGCTCTACAAGGTTGTTTGCCGACCGACGGGCTCATTGCTATGCGCCGCGAAAAATCATATGCGCGCATAATGCACGCATGAGCCTGTGAGCCCGTGCAACATGCGCACATATGCTTTCACGCCGCGCATAATCAGCCGCAAGGAAATGAGCCTGCCCTTTGGAGAATAATCTCTTCGTGCTTCGAAAAGGATCGAGGCCGAACCAGAGGAGGCGGTTATGGAGAACGATTATGCAGGACTGGTAGAGCGGTGGAAGGTGAACGTCATTCTGGATCGGGCGCGGAAGAAGGGATTCCGGCCGGACGAGTTGGATGACGTGCAGCAGGAAATCATTCCTTCTGTGTTGGCATTCCGTTTCGACGAGGCAAAGTCGAACGGCGGAACGGAGAGGACGGCGATCACGGCGATTGTCGACCGACGACTCACGTTCATTCAGCGCACTCGCGCTCGCCAGCAGAAGCAGCATGAACGCTGCATGGAGGTTCTTGGAAGGAAAGAGGTGGAGGTATTTGGGAAGCGGAAGGAAACGCCGGTCGATGAGGTTCCGGACGAGGCTCTTCCAGATGTCGGCTTGGTTTTTGACGTGCGGGAGGCTCTTACGGAGTTCACTCCTCAGGAGCAGGCCATCTGTCACGCCCTCTCGATGGGCGAAAACCGCCTGGCCATTGCCAGGGCCATGGGCCTCAAACGCTGCGCCGTCGATAGAATCATCCGTAGCATCCGCATCAGGTTCCAAGACGAGGGGTTGGCCTCTTGGATGATGCGGTCATGACCGACATTGCCACGGCTGATTCCGACAAAAAAAAGACCCCCGAAAATCCGTCAGAATGGACTGGATTTTCGGGGGGAAAAGCGCCTCATGTGAGCGTGTCCGGCGGGATCTCGGACCGCCCGATGTCGCTCGCGTGGATCACGGACGACCTTCTGCGATACACGCGAGAGGTATGGTCCAAGGCCTACGGGAGGCCGGTCTCGGAAGAGGAGGCCATCGGGATGCTGGTGAACGTCAAGAGGTTCGCCGAGGTGCTGTTCAAGGCCGCCGGACAGAAAGGAGAGAGCGCGAATGAATGTGGTGATATGGGCGCGGGTGTCGTCCAGGGAGCAGAAGGAAGGCTACTCGATTGACGCCCAGTTGCGGGCCTGTCGCGAGCGGGCCCTCAAGAACGGCTGGACGGTGCTGCGCGAGTTCGTGGTGGCCGAGTCTGCCAAACGCGGCGCGGAACGGTTGGTCTTCAACGACATGTTCCGATGGGTGAAGGCGAACGCCAAGCGCGAGAGGATCAAGGCGATCCTCGCGCACAAGCTCGACCGCGTCTGCCGCAACATGCGCGACGCCGTCCGGCTCCAGGAACTCGAGGATGCCTGCGGGGTGCAACTCGCATTCGTGGACAACCAGTTTGGGCCTGGCGCGGCGGGAGCCTTGTCGTTCAACGTCATGGCGGCTGTCGCGCAATACTACTCCGACAACCTGCGCTCGGAGGTCCTGAAGGGGATGGACGAGAAGGTCCGCCAGGGCTGGCCGACCGGCCTCGCGCCGTTCGGCTATCTGAACGTGGCCGACAAGAACGAGCCGGTGCAGCCGCATCCCGAGGAGTCCAAGGCCGTGGTGCGCGTCTTCAACCTCTACGCGACCGCCCATTATACGTTCGAGAGCCTTGGGCAGAAACTCGCGGACGAGGGATTCATCTACCGGCCAAGCACGCCAAGGTTCACCCGTTCATCGCTCTCCCATATCCTCAACAACCGGTTCTACGCGGGGGAACTGCACCGGAATGGAAGCGTCCACCAGGGTAAATATCGGCTCCTGATCGACCGCCAGACGTTCGATGCGTGCCAGGACATCCTGAACGGTAAGAACCGGCGCACTTCCAACCATATTCACACCTTTTCGGGCGGGATCATTCGATGCGCGCATTGCGGGTTCGCGGTGACGGGCGAACGGATCAGCCGCAAGCTCCTCGGAGGAGGCGTCCGGGAACACGTTTACTACCGGTGCGCAAACAACCACAAGCCGGATGACCACCCACCGATGCGAGTCCGGGAAGCGGATTTGCTCGACATGTTCATGGAGGAGTTCGGATCGTTCAAGATGCCTACGGACATTGCGGAGTGGTTCCGCGCAACCATCCAGGCGGCGTTCACGGACGCGGGGGAGATGCAGCGCCAGCGGAAGCAGGCGCAGGCCAAACGGAAGACGGAACTAGCCGGAATGCAAGAACGCCTGCTTAACGGCTACCTCGGAGGTGCCATCGAGCAGGCGGTATTCCAGGCGAAGGCGGCGGACTTGAAGCGGGAGGTTGCCCTAGTAGAGGAGGCACTTGAACGGGCCACGGCGTGCGATCCTGGCGCACCCGCGCGCGCCCTGGCGCTATTCGACTTCAGCCAGCGGGTCGGCGATATCTGGTACGGTTCAAACTCGGAGGTCAAACGGGAGATCTTGGATTGCGTCAGTTTGAACCGTACCCTGACTGCCACAACTCTTTGCGTTGCAAAGAGATCGCCGTTTGATTGGCTCGTGGAAAAGCCGTTTCTGAAAAATGGTCGGGGCGGGGGGATTTGAACCCCCGACTTTCAGCGCCCAAGGCTGACGCGCTACCAGGCTGCGCTACGCCCCGTTCAGGCGAGTGGCTACCTTACGCTACCTTTTTCCTGTTTGCAAGGACGGGGTGGGTTAATCCTTCAGGATGGCCACCCCGTAGGGCGCCAGCTTCAGATTTTCCGAAACCGTGCGGCCGCTGATCAGATCAGCAGCCTTTTTGTTGATCGGGATCTGCTGGGGACTGGCCGTGTGGTTGAGGAAGAAGTTCAGCGTGCGGCCCGATCCCGAGCGGCGCACGACTTCCACGCCGGCGGGAATGTCCTCCCGCAAGGTGACTCCGGCCAGCGGCAGCATGATGTTGCGCAGCAGGATGGTCCAGCCTTCCGCCGCGGGCAGCGTGCCGAGGTACCACACCACGCCCTTGCCATGGGCGCGGAAGGTGAGCGCCGGCCAGCCTTCCATATGCCCCCCGCGATTCACGCCGGCCGTCTGCGCGCCGCCTTTGGGCAGCAGGTGTTCCCGGATGCCGGAAGCCTTGATCGAATAGCCGGCCGCCTCCACCGTGAAGCTGGAGTCCTTGGGGACGCTGTCATACTCATCCACCTCCACGCCCGCCAGCTTGCCGAAGGGGCCGGGCAGGGGTTCCATGAGGTTCACGTTGTCGAGCGTCTTCACGCCGCT
>CAIKKV010000314.1 GCA_903828035.1 uncultured bacterium | reverse complement strand
GTGTGCCGGTCGGCCAGCCCGAAAAACAAGCGGCACCGCTCGAGCGTCCACGTGGAGGCGGACGGCCTGCACATCCAGATCGACACGCCGCCCGATTTCCGCGACCAGGTCCTGGCGTACGGCGTCTCGCGGGTCGATGCCGTGCTGATCACCCATGCCCATGCCGACCACATCTTCGGGTTCGACGATCTGCGCAGCTTCAACACCATCAAGGGCGGGATCATTCCGGTCTACGGCTCCTCGGTCACGCTGGACGAGGTGCGCCGCATCTTCTCCTATGCCCTGCGCCCCGCGCCCGAGGGCATGTACCGGCCCCAGGTGGCCCTGCACGAGGTGAGCGCCCCCTTTGCGGTGGGGGCGGTCCGGGTCACGCCCGTGCCCGTGCATCACGGCGGGGTGGATATGGTCGGGTTCCGGCTGGATGCGAAGGGCCGCTCGCTGGGCTACGTACCCGACTGCCTGTCGATGACCGCCGAGGCCGTGGCCGCCTTTGCGGGCGTGGATGTGATGGTGCTGGACGCCTTGCGCCACCGGCCGCACGCCTCGCATTCCCATGTCAGGAGCAGCCTCGCCATGCTGGACCGGATCGGGGCCAGGCGATCGTATTTGACCCACATGTGCCACGATATCGATCATGACGCCGTGGAGCTGGAACTGCCGCCGCAGGTGCGTCTGGCGTTGGATGGCCTGGTGGTCCATGTGTAGGGAGCGCGCATGCCGGCCTGGTTGAAATCCGTGGAGGGGGGCGTCGAGCTGACCCTGCGCATTGTGCCCCGGGCCTCCCGGAATGCCGTGGCGGAGACGGTGGGCGCGGCCCTGAAGATCCGCCTGCAGGCGCCGCCCGTGGACGGCAAGGCCAACGCGGCGCTGCGGGAGTTCCTGTCCGGAGCGCTCGGCGTTCCCGGGCGCGCCGTGATCCTGGTGTCCGGCGAAACCGGCCGGCAGAAGCGGGTGCGGGTGATGGGGCTGTCGGCCGCTGCGGCGGAAGCCGCGCTTTCAGCCTAGGCCGAACAGGCGCCAGGCGTTCGCGGTCGTCGCGGCCGCCAGGTGCGCGGGGTCCACGTTCCTGACCCGCGCCAGTTCCTGCAGGACAAGGCCCACCCATTGCGGCTCGTTGGGCTTCCCCCGATGCGGCACGGGGGCCAGGAAGGGCGTGTCCGTTTCGACCAGAAGCCGCTCTTCCGGAACCGCCAGCGCGGCGGTGCGCACATTATCCGCCTTGGGAAAGGTCAGGATGCCGCTGAAGCTGATGTGAAAGCCGAGGGACACCGCCTTCTGCGCGAAGGGCGTGCCTCCGGTAAAGCAGTGAATGACGCCGATGCGGTGCGGCTCACCCGGCCAGCGGGCGGCGTGCGCTTCCAGGAGCGGCGCCATGACCGCCTCCGCCTCCCGGCAATGGACGATGACGGGCAGGCGGCGCTCGGCGGCCCGGTCGAGCATGCGCTGGAAAAGCGCCTGCTGCGCCTCCGCGGTTTGCGCGGCATAGTGGAAGTCGAGGCCGATCTCGCCCACGGCCACCACGCCCGGCTCCTCGAGCTGCGCGGCCAGCTCCGCGTCGTCCAGGTCGGTGCGCTCCGCGCAGTAACGGTCGAACCCGACGGCGGCGCGGACCCGGTCCGGCCACTGCCGGGCGGCCCGGGCCGCGATCCGGTTGCCGTCCGGATGGCCGCCCACGGCAACCAGGCGGACGACGCCGGCGGCCCGGGCGGCGTCCAGGGCCGCTTCGATGGCGGAAGGATCGCCATTCTTCAGGCCGTCGAGATGGGCATGGGTGTCGACCAGCGGCGTCATGGCGCGGCCGGCTTCCCGGCGGTTTCGAGGATCAGGTCGGCCAGCCGCCGGGCGGCATCGGGCGCGGAGGCCTCCAGCGCCGCCTCGCGCATGCGCGTGCGCTCCCCGGTGCCGCGGAGAAGGAGGCGGAGCCGCTCGGCCAGCCCCTCGATGCTGAGGGCCTCCTGGGCGCGGGTGATGGCGGCGCCGGCTTTTTCCATGGCCAGCGCGTTGAGGCGCTGGTGATTGCCGGCGTAGGGGTAGGGGATGTAGAGGGCCGGCACGCCGAAGAAGGCCAGCTCCGCGCAGCTGGCGGCGCCGGCGCGGGAGAT
>CAIKKV010000313.1 GCA_903828035.1 uncultured bacterium | reverse complement strand
TCGGGGAACTCCCGCGCCAGACCGAGGGCCAGCGGCAACCCCACGTAGCCAAGACCCAAAACAACAATTTTTTCATCACTCATGGATGTTCTCCTGGTTTTGTTTGGAACGCACTTCGATATCAATCGCCTCGTACGCCACCGCCTGGATAATTCCGCTCGGCGGAAATAGCCGGATCGGATAACCTTCCAGAGCCACGCAGGCATCCCCGAACTCCCAGCCCAGCGGGATGTTCAGCGCATTATCGGAAGCGGGCCGCCAGGCGGCGTCGGGATGCTCTCCGCACAGATAGATGACCCGGGCTTTCTTTTCCTTGAACAGCGGCGGGCATTCGGGATCCTCCCCGTGATAGCCCAGCCTCAGCACCAGGGCGCCCTCGGCCGTGTGGGCCAGGAAGGCCTTCCGCTGGTTCTCCAGAAACGGATGCAGCTCGATCGGCTGCGCCCACACGGCATCCTCGCGCTTGCCGATATATGAGCCGGGCATATGGCCCGCCCAGGCGACCACCGTCTTGCGGCCCGCCCGCTCCTCCGCCGCGATCAGATCCGCCGCCTGCACCAATTTCGACAGCTGCTCGCTCTTCAGTTTTTTAACCAAGGCCCGGATCTGGACGATGTAGGCCTTGGCCAGGACGCCCGCCGGCTGCGGCGGAACCTTGAACTCGTCGTGAAATTGCACCTTGCCCAGATAGCGGTCGCCCCACTCATGGCCGTCGGGATAACTGTACGACTTCCACATGGCGGGCATCTTCCCCCGCCGGGTCAGCGCCGCCACCGTCTCGGCCGATAGCATCCAGCCGTGCAAGGCGTTGGCCACGTGGTTCATGTGCCCCGACAGCTCGCCGTCGCCCAGCTCCACCACCCGGTCATCCGCCCGATACCCGGAGTCGAAAAAGGCGCCGTACGAGGCGGCCGGTTTGGCAAGGTCCGGATGGCGGCGGGGACCGAAGCCGATCACCCAGGCGCCGCGCGCCTTCTCCTTCTCCACCCGCGCAAGATCCTTCGTCCAGGGCGGACAGTCGAACCCGACAAACACCACGTCATTCGACTGTTCGGATTCCGTGCGGTCCTTTTTCCAAACGCGGCCCAGGCCCATATTGATGAAGCCGCCCGCCCGGCCGGTGACCTCGGGGCCCAGCCCCTGATTGCCCCACCAGGCGATGAACGTCCCGCCCTGGAGATGGCGGCCGGCCATCGTTTCCGCGGCCGCCTCATAGGGGTCCAGCTCCTTCTCGGCCTTGTCACACAACCGCAGCACGGCGTCCAGGTAGCGGGCCGCGGGGCTTTGATCAAGGGAGGGCTCCGCCGCCTGGGCATTCATGCTAGTCCCTATTATTAAGACAACAAATCCAACTGCGATTTTCTGAAAACATCCACTCATTCTGTCACTCGTTTTTCCAGCTCCGCATAGCGCGGAAGCATCTGTGTGTAAACCTGGTGGGCGGCCAGGTCGGGATCCATGGCCTTCACGGCCCCGGGCATGGCCGGAACCACCTCGGCAAAGGGAACCCAGCCGCCCGCCGCGGCGCAGCGCCAGCCATGCAGGGCCCGGTAGGCCGCGCCCAGGCCGGCCGAGTTCGGAACATCGCCCGTGAAAACCGGCACGCCGAACACGTCCGAAAGGATGCGAAGTACGGCCTTGTCCACCGACGCCCCGCCCGTGGCCAGCAGGCTCGCGGGCTTGAGGCCGATCGCGGCGCCATGCAGCCGCATCGAGAGGAACTGGCCTTCCAGCACGGCGCGCGCCTCCTGCGCCGGAGTGAACGCCGCCACGGGCTGGCCGTCCGGGCCGAACCGGAACGTGCCGGTCTTCAGAATGGGCGGCGTGATCTCCGGCTCCCGGATGTAGAAGCCGATGCGGCCGCCATTGCCGGGCGCCGTCTGGCCGACCAGCTCGCCATAGGCGTCCCAGGTCGCCGCCTTTACGTCGCGCCGCACGGCTTCGCGGGTCAGCGAGCCGTTCTTGTAGCAAATCATGGCCATGTAGCCGGCCGGATCCACGGGATTCACAAAGATGTGCCCTTCGCGGCCGGAGGGCCGGGGCTCCGTGAGCGTTCCGAAAACGGTGTCGCTGGTGCCCAGGCTGATGGCGATGTCGCCCGGCTTCCGCAGGGCCAGCCCGGCGAGGCTGCTGGGATTGTCGCCCGTGGCGGCGATGACGAGGCAGTCGGGCGCGAAGCCGACCCGCGCCGCCAGCGCGGAGGCGATCGGCCCCACCCCGGTATGCGAGGCGGCGGGCGCGCCCAGCCGCTCCGCCAGCCCCGGGGCCGTCAGGTCGAGCGACTTCAAATCCCAGGCCTTGCGGCGGATATCCAGCAGGTTCATGCCGGAGCCGTCGCTCCAGTCGATCGGCGCGTAGCGGCCGGCCAGGAGGCTGGCCACAAACGAGGAGACAAGCCCGATCCGCTCCGTCTCGGCGTAGGCGGCCGGCTGCAGGCGGGCGACCTTGGCAATCTGGTTTCCGGTGAACCGCTCGTACGCGCGCGAGCCGGTGACGTCGGCCACCGCCTGCGCGCCGCCCAGGGCAGCCTCGCGGGCGCGGCACTCCGCCGTGGTGCTGGAGTCCATCCAGACGGGCGATTCCGAAACAGAAAAAGCATCGGCCAGCTGATCGCGCAGGGAACGATCCGGCCGCAGCCCGGCAAGCTTGGCGGCCGCGCCCTTTTTCCAGAACACACTGCCATGCTGCTGGCCGGAGGCGGAGATGGCGGCCACGGCGCCAAACGGGAACCGGGCCTCCTGGAGGCGGGCGAAGAGAAGGTCCAGCGCTTCCACCCACATCAGGGGCGGCGCGGTGACCGTCAGGCGGTCGGCCCCGTGGTGCACGCCGCCGCTTGTGCCGTAGGCGGGCAAATCGGAGTCGAATTTGACCCCGGCTTCGCACACGATGCGGAGCGACTCATCCACCGCCACGGCTTTCAGCCCCTGGGTGCTGGAATCCAATCCCAAAAACAAACGCGTCTGCTTTGTCATGCTCTGCTCCTACCCCTTTACCGGATCTTCCACTCCCGCTCGCGCAATCCCTTGGCCGACTTGAAACTCCACTCCCGCTTGCCCGCCTTCAGCACCGCCCGGTGCGGCTCGATGTGAATCGTCATCGCCTCGTCCGGCTTGCGGGCCGCCCAGAGGTTGGCCAGGAGCAGGGCTTTTTCGGCCCCGTCCCCGCGCCTGTAATTCCACACCTCGTCCGGCTGGGCCAGGCGGGCAGCCCCGTCATAAATGGATTCTTCGGAAAACCCCTGCACCGCCTCCACCACGCCCTCGTCGCAAAGCTCACGGGCCATATCGACACACACCGGGTTGCGCTCGATGGCGGCTTTGACAAACGGCTCGGACTCCGTGCGGTTGAGATCGCGATAGGCATAGAACGCCATGTCGGCCACCGTGTTTTTGGACCGGATGCTTTCCAGACGCTCGAGAATCTCCTCCCGCCGCATACCGACGGTGATCCCCAGTGGCGCCTCGTACCCGCCGAACTGCTTCTCCTCCGCCACGGGAAGGCGGGGCGTCACGCGGCAGAAGCGGATCAGGGCCTCGATCGCGTTCTGGGCGTTCAGGCAGCCGCAGGAAAATTGCTCCCGCAACTCCTCCACCGCCTTCGGGTCCGAAAGGGAAATGGCGCGGCTTTTCGCGAAAGCCTCCAGGTCGTTCAGCACAATGCGGTCTTGAAGGGGGGAGGACTGGAACGGCTCGAGCTCCATGTCGGCCAGCAGCTTCTCGCGCGTCTGGTCGGTGAACTGGAACGACGATCCGGTCTCGAAGGCGAAGACCGTCTCGACGCCCACGTAATGATCGACGCCGTGGATGGGCCAGCGGAACTGGAAGCACTTCTGGTAGTCGCGGGCATGGCGAAGGAAATTGCCGAGCAACTCCACGTTGAAGCCGGCGTTGAGGAACTCGACCAGCTTGCCGCTGAACCGGGAGTAGCCCGCCCGGTCGATGGTGGCTTCCTTGAACAGGGTGTGGATGTGGCCGCTCTCATGGCAGACCAAGGTGATCCGCTCGTTTTCCAGGGCGCGCCGGGCCTGGGCCGAGAGGCCGGTCCCGTTAAACCACATGGTCTTGGTCACCAGCCGGCGGTTGTTGGTCAGCACGCCGTCGTCCACATCGATGAAGTTCTGCGAGTGGAGCGGCGTGGCCATCATGTAGATGTCCGCGAGCGGAATCTCCGAGACGAGGAAGAGGGCGGAGGCGTAGAGCGCGGCCAGCGACACGCATTCGCCGGCGCCGGTGGAGAAGCCCGGCTTGTGCACGAAGGCGTCCATGGCCTCCACGGTTTCGGTCTTCCAGTAGGGAATGACGTTGCCCGCATACTTATCGAGGCCGAAGGGGGTCCGGATATCGATGTCGAAGTAGTACTTGTCTCCCTCGTAGCCGAAGAGGGCGTTGGACTGGCGGAGGGCGTCCTCGTCCACGGCGCCGCGAAACCGCGCCAGCTCCCGTTCCTTGGTCGTCATGCCCCACGTGTCCAGGTCCAGGTTGAACGCGTAGTGGTCCATGATGTACTGCTTGAGGCGGGTCACCCGGCGGTAGGTCTTCTTCTCCTTCTTGGCGAACCAGGCATCCTCCCGCCACTTCCAGAGGCT
>CAIKKV010000312.1 GCA_903828035.1 uncultured bacterium | reverse complement strand
CGCATAATAATGTCAAAGTACCATTTTGTGATTATGAGAACAACATGTTCCGCCTGACTCCTCATCCCAAAGCGGATTCAGGTACGGCTCCCTCGCCGTCGGCACGCAGGGCATGTGGTAAACCCCGCGTCCCGCCTGTTCCAGCTCGAGCCAGTGGACGCTCTGCGCCTTCAACAGCTCGGGAGGCAGGCGAATCACGGAGGCGGGCATCGTTCCCGGCACACCAACGGACGGCGGCCAGGCTTCCAGTTCGGCAAGCGTCCGGCTCCAGTCGCCCAGGCGAACCCTCAGCTGCCGGCCCGCCGCCGCTGAAAAATCACTCTGGCGCGAGGGGGCGAAGGTGATGGCCGCTTCAATGCCCTCCAGCCCATCCAAGTCCCCGAGCCAGAACGATTGACGCAGCCGCTGCCCGGGTTTCAGGGGATGGCACAGGTAATCCCGGCCGAGCACCTCTTCAAGGGGATCGGGAAAAGCTGCCCGCCTGATCTCCCGAACGCGGGAAGCGTCGCTCTCATGCACGACGGGCCAGTAGAATCCGCCCCGGTTCGCCATGAGCGGAAGCCGCCTGCCCTCGGCGGACTTGAACCCCCAGCGCCGCCCCTCGGGGTAGAGGGAAAAGGCGTTGCCCATGGCGAAACGCAGCGTTTGCGGACCATCCCACAGTCCGCCATGGAAATGATACTGCCCGTTCACGCGCCTGAAGAAGCCGTCCCGCAGCGCGTCGGGGATCGGAAAGCCGAAATCGCCGAAGGGATTGAGGATGAGTTCCATGAACGGGGCGGGAAACCACATGGGATAGCCGGCATTCTTCTCGTGCCGGCCCACGCTGTCCGCCATCTGCCACCGGTTACCCACGAACGCTTCGGCCACATAATGGGCGCCGCACCCGATAAAGCGCGAGGGGATGCCGCAGGCGTCGGCCAGCAGGCCGAAGGCCTTGGCGCAGCCCACGCAGAAGGACTTGTGGAGAAGGCCTTCGAGGCCGTGGCACAGGTTTCGCGGGGATTCGGGAAATGTCGGGCAGAGCGGTTTCTTGTCGAAGTCGCCCGCCGGGCCGGTGGCGAAGGAATCGGCAAAACAGCGGGCGATGGCCTCAGGCGGACTGGACAGCGTCAGGCCGGCATTACGCAGGTAGCGGTCGCGATACTCGATAAGAAGTTCCCATTCGCGCTCCGGGTCTCCAACCGTCCGGCCGACCGCGCGCGGCGATTCCCGGGTAGCATGCGGATAGTCGATGCGAAAACGACGGTCCACATGGCGATTCCAGAAAACAAAACAAGAGTCCGGGCTTCCGGGGCGTTGAATCACGCCATCGGCCTCCCGCTGCAACGCCGTGATATCCCAGGCCGGCTCACACCTCCACAGGCGGGCCGTGCGTGGCTGGAGGCCCGCCCCCTGAATGCAAACCGGCAACCAAGGACCAGAGGTATCGGATTTACTCATCGAAGACACACGTTTTCTATTACTTGATGACGCTACTACACCAGTATGCTATATTAGATAGAGTATTATTTCAAATACCAAAGTGTACCATGCGAAATGCGCCAGCGAAGGAAATATAGAATGAGCAGGAAATCTCTTTGGCTGTGGATGTTGGCCGGAATCTCGTTGACACCCTGGGCCTGTCCGGCTGCCGGGACCGGAACCGTGCAAACCGTCCTTTGCATCGGGGATTCCATTACCGAATGGGATCGCGGCTGGGTCAAATGGGTCGGCCAAAACGGGCAGATCGATACGATCAACGCCGGCAAGGGCGGCCGGCAGACAGCTGCGGCCGTCGAGACTTTCCAGAAGGCCGCGGCCTCCAATCAGCCGTTCGATCGGGTCATCTTCTTCCTGGGCGTGAACGATTTGCCGGGACGCAACCCCCTGCCGGCTGATAAAAAGGTGACTGCTTGCGTGAAGTCCATGGGTCAAGCCCTTGACCTGGCGCTCACCCGGCTCCCGCCGAAAGACGTCATCCTTGTCTCCCCCTGCAGCGTCAATGCGGAGGTCATGCGCCAGCCGAGTCAAACCGACCCGACCATGACGGCGAGGCGCGAACGGAATGTTAAAAAAGGGTATGACATCTGCCAGCCCATACTCGAAGACCTTGAAGCCGCCTACCGGAAGTTGGCAGCCGAAAAGGGCGTGCCGTTCCTGAGCTTGCTGAACGTGGTCAGCCCGGATAACTTTCCCGATGGACTGCACCCGAGCGAGGCGGGCCAGCGGCAGATCGCCGACGTGATCATCCCGTTTCTCCTGAAAAATCAGGGGACAGGCAAATGAGCAGGGCGCTCCCCATCGCGCACACGGACTACGAGAGGCTGGAGGCAGGATGAAACTCGACGATCTGGGCTTCGACCCCGTTCCCCACCGATATCCGCATGACAAGCTCTACGCCTTCAGCGGCCGCGGCTCGATCGGGCTCCTTCCGGGAACGGCCATGGGCATCGGCCCCTTTTTCTTCCCTCCTGTTTCCGGCAAGCACTTCCGATTCTTCCACCAGCTCGTGCTGCCGGACCTGCACGCCGTTCTCGGCGATGATTCCGAAGGCACGCACTACTCGCCGCACCGGCTCCTGCTCCAGTCGGTCGAGTGGCTGCCCTGGCGCCTCCGGCGGCGGTCGCTCTTCCATCAGCAGATCGGCTCGCGCCTGGTCACGCTCCGCGTCACGCACGACATCATCGCCCCCGCGGACGCCGACGGCATCCTCGTGCGGCTCGAGCTGGAGCTGATCTCCCCCCGCACCCTGCGCGTCGAAACCCGCCCGAACATGGGCAACGCCAAGAGCGCCTTCGGTGTCTGCGCGGCCACCGCCTGGAATTACGAAATCCCCGCCGCCGAGGGCATCGTCTGGTCGGAGGGCTCCGGCACCTGGCGCACCGATGGCTGCACCCTGACCGCCCGCGCGGACGATCCGGCCTTCACGGTGCGCCGCGGCCAGCCGTTCGTCACATGGATGGCGCTCTCCCTGGAGGGCCCCGGCCTGCGCCCCCTGGGCCGCTCGATCGCCGGCCATGCGGCCGCCGCCGAAGCCTATTGGCGGGACCGCTGGACAACGATGCGGAGCAAGGTGGGGCCCGCCATGGACGCCCTGCCGGCGCCGCGCCGGAAGCTGTTCGCCCGCGCCTGGCTGACCACCGTCACCTGCCGCTGGACACGCGAAAACTTCGTGGCGCAGCCCTTCTACGCCGCCGAGGGCATCGACGGCGACTCGATCTGCTCCTACCTGTGGGACTTCTCGTATGCCTCCGCCTTCCTCGCCCGCCTGGAGGGGCGGCCCCTGGCCAAGCTGATCCGGCGCTACCTGGATGAGCAGGAAATCTTCCGCGGGTATTCGGTCAGCCCGCTCGGTGGCCCCTGGCTGGGCGTCTTCTACGCCTTCAGCCCCTATGCGCTGACCCGGATTGTGGCCGATTATGTGCGGGAGACGGGCGACCTCGGATTCCTCCGCCGCGCCCTGCCGACGCTGGAGCGGATCCTCCTGGAGTTCGACCGGCGCTGGCGCACGCCGTCGGGACTTCTCGATTTCGGAAACAACCGCCACCTGATCGAACTCCACACGGCCGGCTACGAGGGGCTTGTCCCCAACCCGAACTTTGAGCACGCGTGGTGCCTGCAAACCCTGAACCGCCTGCGCGTGGCGGCGGGGCTTGCGGCCCGGCCCGCCTGCGAGCGCCGCGCCGCCCGCCTGGTGGCGGCCTGCAACCGGCATTTCTGGAACCCGAAGGCCGGCTGGTTTTTCCCCGCGCGACAACGCGGCAAGGCGGGAATCTGGTCCATTCAGATCCTCTCCGCCCTGCGGCTCGGACTCTTCACGCCCGAGCAGGTGGCCCGCCTGGCCGAACATATGAAAGAGGGACGGTTCCTGGGCCCGTGGGGACTCTATTCGATAGCCAAGGACGATGCGCTGCACTTCACCCTGAACGATACGGACTGGGGGGGCGACGGCTGTTTCTGCGGCCACACGGGCATCGTGATCGAGGGCTTTGCCCGCTACGGCCAGTGGGAGGCGGTCGATCGCATTCTCGACCGTATCCAGTGGTGGGCGGACGCCCTTCCCTATATTCCCCAGGAAACCCGGGCCGACGCCCCCGCCTTCGAGCGGGACCT
>CAIKKV010000311.1 GCA_903828035.1 uncultured bacterium | reverse complement strand
TTCACTGATTTCTCGAATCACATCGAAATCCACCGGCTGGTCGCGTATCCCAACCAGCTGTATGCCCTTGTCGTTTCCGGATTGAGCAAGGGGGTTTCCGCGATTGAGGGGCGGCTTGTGGTGTGGCCGGTTTTCATCATCAACATCGTCTCGACGATGGCCGGGTTCGGCTTCCTGTTCCTCCTGTTCCGCCGGTTCCTGCCGCCCCGCGATGTGTGGCTGGGACTGACGATGCTCATGGTTCATTGCCTTTTGATGACATCCCTGACCCGGCCGCTTACCGACGCTCCCGGCTGGTGCTGCGCCCTGGGCCTTCTCTGGCTGGCCGTCAGCCGGCCGGTCTCTCCCTGGGCGCTGGGCGCCTGCGTGGGCGCGGCCCTGCTGATGCGCATGCAGCTGATCCTCCTTCTTCCGTTCCTGATTGCGCTGCGCTACCCGCAGGCGGGGTTCCGCGATTTTTCAATCGGGTTTTTAAAGGCGGCGGGCGTGATGGCGGGCGTGGTGCTGCTCTTTGAGCTCGGCATGAAGCTCTATGTGCGGCTTCCGCCGGGGGCCGGCGGCGATAATGTCTTTGGGAATGCCACGTATTACGTGAGGGAGCAGATCCGGTTTGTGACGGACTTCGGCAGCCTCCGCGCCGCCGCCGTCAACTTCGGCGGCTCGCTGGCCGCGCTGGTCCACCCGTACGCGCTCCAGACGATCGGGCTGTTCTTTCCCCTGTCCCTGGTGGTGTGGGCGGGTCGCGACGAGCCCGGCCCCGCTGCCGGTAAACAGGTCAGGCTGCTGTGGGGCGCGGCGGTGGCCTGGAGCCTCCTGCCCTTGCTGCTCTACGCTTCCGAGAACAACCCCGTTCCGTCTCCCCGGTACCAGATCGTCTCGATCCCGCTTTACCTGCTGACGGCGCTATACGGGCTGAATCGGCTGCCTTCCTTTTCAGGGAAGCGGGTGGTCGTGGCGGGGGTGCAGGTTTCGTTGGCGGCGATGGCGCTGGCCGGGGGCCTGGTCTTTGCGTTGCAGCCGGACATGGGAAAACGGCCGTATTTCAAGAATGTGGCGGAGATATACGAGGATTTTGAAAACCTGCCCGCGATTCTGGCCCGCCACGGCATGCCGGCGAATGGCGTCTACGTGGTCAAGCCCGACATGCAGGCGTTCCTGCCCGCCAGCCGGATGATTGAACTGCCTGACCAGGCCGATTTTTCAGCGGGCGCCCGCAATCGGGAAGTGGACGGCATTATCACCGTGGCCCGATTCGCCAAGGGCCTGAATACCAGCGATCCGGCCATTCACAGGTGGAAAATCCGGAACGACACCATCGAGGACGACCAGGGCGTCCGTTTTGTGCGCGTTT
Source organism: uncultured bacterium (assembly GCA_903828035.1). Next base: position 3,266 of record CAIKKV010000311.1, on the reverse strand, counting down.
ATTGCGGGCGCGGTAATCGCGGCCTGTTGATATACAAGCGGGAACCCTGAAAAATTGTTTTTGACAAAACACATGAAAATGTCGCAAGCTTTAAGTCCTATGAAGACAAGTAACAGCTTGGCTATCCTCATTAGCAGCCCGCCCGGCGCGGTGGAGATGGCCGCTTCCTAGCGAAGCGCATCGGCGCCTTCACTCCCACCGCGTTTGCGGTGGGTTTTTCGTTTCAGGCGATGTTTTTTTCGGGTCGGATAACAAAAAAATAAGGACAGACAATGGCCAAGATCAATTTCGGCGGGACAACGGAAACCGTGGTGACGCGTCAGGAGTTTTCGCTGGCGAAGGCGCGGCAGACGCTCAAGAAGGAAGTCGTGGCGGTGCTGGGCTACGGGGTCCAGGGGCCGGCGCAGGCGCTGAACATGGCGGAGAACGGCGTCAAGGTGATCGTGGGCCAGCGCGAGGGCACGAGCAGCTGGGATCGGGCGAAGAAGGACGGCTGGGTGCCCGGCAAGACGCTCTTCAGCCTGGAAGAGGCGGCCGCCAAGGGCACGATCCTCATGCTGCTGGTCTCGGACGCCTCGGTGAAGGTGGTCTGGCCGAACATCCGCCCGTACCTGACCAAGGGCAAGGCGCTCTATTTCTCGCACGGCTTCGGGCTGGTGTTCAAGAAGCTGACGGGGGTGAACCCGCCCAAGGACGTGGACGTGTTCATGGTGGCCCCGAAGGGGTCGGGCACCTCGGTGCGGCGCAACTTCCTCTCGGGCGCGGGCATCAACTCGAGCTTCGCGGTGGACCAGGACGCCACGGGCAAGGCCTTCGAGCGCTGCGTGGCCTGCGGCATCGCGGTGGGCTCGGGCTACCTCTTCCCCACGACGTTCCAGAAGGAGACCGTGAGCGACCTGACGGGCGAGCGCGGCGTGCTGATGGGCTGCCTGGCGGGCGTGATGCAGGCGCAGTACGACGTGCTGCGCGCGAACGGGCACAGCCCGAGCGAGGCTTTCAACGAGACCTCCGAGGAGCTGACGCAGAGCCTGATCCGGCTGGTGGACGAGAAGGGCATGGACTGGATGTTCTGCAACTGCTCGACCACGGCGCAGCGCGGGGCGCTGGACTGGATGCCGCGGTTCCGGGCGGCGACGCTGCCGACGTTCAAGAAGTTGTACGCGGCGGTGAAGTCGGGCCAGGAAGCGGCGCGCGTGATGAAGCTGTGCGGCGGCAAGGACTACAAGAAGCGGCTGCAGAAGGAGCTCGACGCGCTGCATAACTCCGAGATGTGGACGGCGGGCGCCGCGGTGCGCAGCCTGCGCCCCCGGGAGCAGGCCAAGGCCCCGGCCGGCAAGTCGCGCGGCACCTTCGGCCGCGGGGAAAACTGAAGAATCGGACGGATAGGGGCTATCGGACCTATGGGTTTTGGCAGGCTTATGCATAATTTTTACAAAATGAGATTGACAGTATGGCCTCCCATTTTCGACAATAGGTGACGATGAAACTCGGGAAGAACAGCCTCACCGTGAAGAGCCAGGCGCCGTTTCGGATGCGGAACGTCGTCGTAGTGGTTATGAAGGCCGTTAGCGGCCTGGCGGTGGGGGAAACACCTTCCTGATTCGGACCCCAATGATGAACAGGAAGCCCACCGCAAGAGCGGTGGGCTTTTTTGTTAAGGAGGCAGAGCGATGAGAACCGGTGCGCAGTGTGTGATGGATGGATTCAAGGATGCCGGCGTGGACACCATTTTCGGGTTGCCGGGCGGGACCGTCCTGGACCTGTTCGATACCATGGTCCGCTACCCCTTCCACTTTGTTCTCGTGCGCCATGAGCAGGGCGCGGCCCACATGGCGGACGGCTACGCCCGCGCCACGGGCCGCACCGGCGTGTGCCTGGTGACCTCCGGGCCCGGCGCCACGAACACCGTGACGGGCCTGGCCACCGCCAACATGGACGGCGTGCCGATGGTATGCGTGACGGGGCAGGTGCCCAGCCACATGATCGGCAACGACGCCTTCCAGGAGGCCGACACCTGCGGCATCACCCGCGCCGTGACCAAGCACAACTACCTCGTGCGCAACGTGGACGACATTCCGCGGGTCATGGCCGAGGCCTTCAAGATTGCCCGCACGGGCCGGCCCGGCCCCGTGCTGGTGGATATTCCCAAGGACGTGCAGCGCGCCAAGACCAGCGCCACCTTCACGGGCGATCCCGACATCCGCAGCTACCGGCCCTCCGAAAAGGGGCACCCCAAGCAGATCACCCGCCTGGCCGAGGCCATCAACAAGGCGCTCAAGCCGCTGTTCCTCGTGGGCGGCGGCGTGATCTCAGGCGAGGCGTCGGCCGAGCTGACGGCCCTGGCCCGCAAGGCCCGGGTGCCGGTGGCCACCACGCTGCTGGGGCTGGGCGCCTTTCCCGAAACCGATCCCCTGGCCCTGCGCATGGTGGGCATGCACGGCTTCGTGGCGGCCAACAAGGCCATCAGCACCTGCGACCTGCTCGTCTCGGTGGGCGCGCGGTTCGACGATCGCGTGACCGGAAAAATCTCCGAGTTCGCGCCCCATGCCAAGATCGGGCACATCGACATCGACCCCTCCGCCATCTCCAAGAGCGTGGAGACGGACATTCCCGTGGTGGGCCATGTGAAGCAGGTGCTCCAGGCGCTGCTCCAGGAGGTGAAGGAGGGCGACCGGGGCGACTGGCTGGCGCAGATCGACGAGTGGAAGAAGAACGCGCCGCTCTCGTACGACCTCAAGACCGAGGCGCTGCTGCCCCAGTTCGTGATCGAGAAGATCTACGAGGTGTCGAAGGGCGACGCCATCGTGGTGACCGACGTGGGCCAGCACCAGATGTGGTCGGCGCACTATTACAAGTATACCCAGCCCCGCTCGTTCCTCTCCTCGGGCGGATTGGGCACCATGGGATTCGGGCTGCCCGCGGCCATCGGGGCGGCGATGGGCCGGCCGGACAAGCGCGTGGTGGCGATCTGCGGCGACGGCGGCGTGCAGATGAACTTCCAGGAGCTGGTCGTGGCGGTGGAGCAGAAGCTGCCGCTGGCGGTTGTGATCCTGAACAACGGCCATCTGGGCATGGTCCGGCAGTGGCAGGAGATGTTCTACGGGAAGCAGTACTCGGCCTCCGTCCTGACGCCCAACAACCGCCCGGTCAACGAGCGGATGGAGGGGGTCAAGCCGGGCAAGTACCGGCCCGACTTCGTGATGCTGGCCGAGGCGCATGGCGCCACCGGCATCCGGGTGACGCGCAAGGACGAGTTGGTGCAGGCG
>CAIKKV010000310.1 GCA_903828035.1 uncultured bacterium | reverse complement strand
GTCCCCTCCATTCCAACGATTTGGTCTGTCGTTCGCTACCCGTCCTCATCCCTTCAGCATTTCCATCAGGTGCGTCAGCTTGGCTTTCTTTTCCGCCAGCTCGCGCTGGAGCGTCCGCTGCTGCTCGACCACCGATTCGGCGGCCTTGGCCATGAAATCGGGGTTGGAGAGCTTCTTCTCCACGCGGCCCGCCTCCTGCTCCACCTTCTCGAGCTCTTTCGTCAGGCGCGCCATCTCGACCGGCACGTCCACGAGCCCCTCAACGGGCATGTAGATCGTCCCGATCTTCGTCACCGCCGAAGGCATGGCCTTGGCGGGCGCGAAGGCGGGGTCGATCGTCAGCTCCCGGGCCTTGAGCAGGGCGGCGGTCAGGGCGGCCCCCCGCTGGAGGCGGGCGGCCGAATCGGCGTCCGCCGGCTTCACCACGTAATCGACCTTCACGCCGGGCGCGATGCTGGTGTCGGCGCGCAGCATGCGGCCCGCGCGGATCAGCTCGTGCTTCTCGTCCACGAACGCGGCGGTGGCGGCATCCGCCCCCCACTGCGCCAGCGTCTCGGGCGGCACCGGCTTCGGCCAGGCCGCGAAGAGGATCGTGTCCTCCTCGCCGCCGAAGTCGAAGGCGTGCCACAGCTCTTCCGTGAGGAAGGGCATGAACGGGTGCAGCAGGCGCAGGGAGACGCCCAGGCAGTAGTGCATGACCTTGAGGACCTGCGCCTTGCGGGCCTCGTCGGTCCCGTAGAACACGTCCTTGGAGGACTCCAGGTACCAGTCGCAGAACTGGTGCCAGACGAACTCGTAGAGATCGTGCGCGGCATCGTTGAACCGGAACTTCTCCAGGTTTCCGGTGCACGAGGCGACCGTCTCCTGAAGCCGGAACAGGATCTGCCGGTCGTCGTCCCCCAGCAGGGCGGGATCGAGCTTCGGCTCCAGGGCGTCCGGGGCCAGAGCCCTGCCGTGCATCTGCATGAAGCGGGAGGCGTTCCAGATCTTGGTGCCGAAGTTGCGGCCGATCTCGAACTTCTCCTTGTTCACATAGACGTCCTGCCCGGTGGCCGTCAGCATCATGAGGCTGAAGCGCAGCGCGTCGGCGCTGGTGTCGCGGATGATGTCGCGCGGGTCGATCGAGTTCCCCAGGCTCTTGCTCATCTTCCGGCCCTTGTCGTCGCGCACGGTGCCGTGGATGTAGATCTCCCGGAAGGGAATGTCGCCCATGAACTCGAAGCCGGCCATGATCATGCGGGCGACCCAGAAGAAGATGATCTCCGAGGCGGTCACCAGCGTGTGGGTCGGGTAATAAAACGACAGGTCGGGGTTCTTGTCCGGCCAGCCGAACGTGCTGAACGGCCAGAGCCAGGAGGAGAACCAGGTGTCCAGCACATCCTCGTCCTGCGTGATCTGCGTGCTCTTGCAGGTGGGGCAGGTCTCCGGCTTGGACACGGCGGCCCACTCCTTGCCGCAGTCGATGCAGGTGTAGACCGGGATCCGGTGGCCCCACCAGATCTGGCGCGAGATGCACCAGTCGCGGATGTTCTCCATCCAGTCGAGGTACACCTTCGTCCAGCGGTCCGGGATGAACCGGATGCGGCCGTCGCGCACGGCCTCGATGGCCGGCCCGGCCAGGGGCTTCATGTTCACGAACCACTGGGGCGAGAGCCGGGGCTCCACCACCGTGTCGCACCGGTAGCAGCGGCCCACGGAGAGCTTGTGCGGATCGGTTTTCTCCATCAGGCCGGCGGCTTCCAGGTCCTCGAGGATCCTCTTGCGGCACTCGAAGCGGTCCAGCCCGGCGTAGGGCCCGGCCGCCTCGTTCATCCGGCCGTCGCCGTGCATGACGTTGATCTGCTCCAGCTTGTGGCGCTGGCCCATCTCGTAGTCGTTCGGGTCGTGCGCCGGGGTCACCTTCACCGCGCCAGTTCCGAATTTCGGGTCAACAAAGGAGTCGGCGATGACCGGGATGATCCGGCCCAGCACCGGCAGCACCAGGTTCTGCCCCACCAGCGAGGCGTACCGGGGATCGTCGGGGCTGACCGCCACGGCGGAGTCGCCCAGCAGGGTCTCGGGGCGGGTGGTGGCCACCACCACGAACTCGCGGCCGGCCGCCGGCTTCTCGAGCCGGTAGCGGATGTGGTAGAGCTTGCCGTCCGACTCGCGGTGCTCGCTCTCCTCGTCGGAAAGGGCGGTGTGGCAGCGCGGGCACCAGTTGATGATGCGGTTGCCGCGGTAGATGAGCCCCTTGTCGTAGAGGCGCACGAACACCTCGGTCACGGCGCGGCTCAGCCCCTCGTCCATCGTGAAGCGCTCGCGCTCCCAGTCGCACGCGGAGCCCATCTGCTTGAGCTGGCTGATGATGGTGCCGCCGTACTCCTCTTTCCACGACCAGACCCGCTCCACGAAGGCTTCGCGGCCCAGTTTTTCGCGGGAGAGGTTTTCCTTCTTCAGCGCCCGCTCCACCACGTTCTGCGTGGCGATGCCGGCGTGGTCGGTGCCCGGCAGCCAGACCGTGTTGCGGCCCTCCATGCGGTGCCAGCGGACCAGGATGTCCTGCAGGGTGTTGTTGAGCGCATGGCCCATGTGGAGGATGCCGGTCACGTTGGGCGGCGGGATCACGATGCAGTACGGATCGCCCCCGCGCGCGGAGTCCCCGTGGTACTGCCCCTTCTCCAGCGCCCGGGCGTACCACTTCGTCTCCACGGCTTTCGCATCGTACGCCTTGTCCAGTTCCTTCATGACGGCTCCACTTCGAAAAAGGCTTCATACAGGGCCTTGACCGCCTTCTTGCGGTCCCCGTCCTTGACGCCGAACATCATGCTGATCTCCGACGCGCCCTGGTTCATCATCTCAATGTTCACCCCGGCCTGGGCCAGGGCCGCGGTGGCGCGCTTCGCCAGTCCGACGGTGTAGCGCATCCCCTCGCCCACGACCATGATCAGGGCCAGCCCCTTTTCAAACTCGGCGTCGTCGGCTTTCAGCTCGGTCTTGCAGCGGGCCAGGATGTGCTGCTTCCGGGCCTCGTTCAGGGTGGACTCGCGGATCACCACCGAGATGTTGTCGATGCCGGAGGGCACGTGCTCGTAGGAGAGCCCTTCGTCCTCGACGATCTGCAGCAGCCGCCGGCCGAAGCCGATCTCGCGGTTCATCAGGTACTTGTCCAGCGAGAGCGTGCAGAAGCCGTCCGCGCTGGCGATGCCCACCACGCCGCCCGAGGTGTAGGAGCGGGTCGGGACGATGCGGGTGCCGGGCGCCTCCGGCCGGTTCGTGTTCTTGATGCAGATCGGGATGTGGGCCTGCACGGCCGGCACGATCGCCTCGTCGTGGAACACGCCGAACCCGGCGTACGCCAGCTCGCGCATCTCGCGGTAGGTCAGCAGCTCGATGGCCCGGGCCCCCGGCACAATCCGCGGGTCCACGGCGAAGACGCTGTCGACATCCGTGAAGTTCTCGTACTCCGAGGCCTTGACCGCGGCCGCCAGGATGGCGCCCGTGATGTCGGAGCCGCCCCGGGGAAAGGTCACCGTCCCGCCCGTCCGCGTGCAGCCGAAGAAGCCCGGGAACACGATCACCTCGCGGGTGTCGGCCAGGGACTTGGCCAGGTTGGGATAGGACTCCGGCAGCACCATGGCGTTGCCGGGATCGTCGGACAGGATCAGCCCGGCGTCGCGGGGGCTCAGGTAGCGCGACGGCAGCCCCATCTTGTTGAAGGCGGCGGCCGCGATGCGGGCGCTGTTGTCCTCGCCCGCGGCCTTGAGCAGGTCGAGGAACAGGCCGCGATGCGAGCGGTCCGAGTCCAGGCGGCCGCGCAGGTCGGCCTCAATCTCGCGGATCACGGACTCGGGCAGCTCCAGGTCGCGCTGGATCTCGGCGTACCGCCCCGCCACGGCCGCCAGCTCGGCGTCGGCGGAGTGGCCGGCCAGCCGGGCTTCGGCGAGCGCGATCAGCAGGTCCGTGACCTTGGTGTCCTTGGCGTGGCGCTTGCCGGGCGCGGAAACCACCACGATCCGCCGGGCGGAGTCGGCCTTGACGATGGAGAGCACCTTCCTGAGCTGGCCGGCGTCGGCCAGGGAGGTGCCCCCGAACTTTGCCACTTTCACATTCTTCATCGGCTATTTCTCCGCTCCCAGGTCTTCGATACGCATCCGCACGGGATCCCCGCTGGTGACATTCAACGCCTTGATCGCCTCGAGGGCGGCCATGCAGTCCGACTCCTTGGCCCGGTGCGTCACCAGGACCACGGGCACGTGCTTGCCGGTCTGCGACTCCTTCTGCATGACGGACGCCAGGCTGATCTGGTGCTGGCCGAAGACGGCCGCGATCTGGCCCAGGACGCCGGGCTTGTCCAGCAGGGCGAAGCGGATGTAGAAGCGGCTGACGACCTCGCCCATCGACTGGCACACCGGCGCGGGGCCGGCCGAGAAGACGGGCGGCGGCGGGGTGCCGCTGGCGATGGCCATGCCGATGTCGGCCAGGTCGCTCACCACGGCGCTGCCGGTGGGCAGGCGTCCGGCGCCGCGTCCGTAATACATCGTCTGGCCGGCCATGTCGCCCTCCACCATGACGGCGTTGAAGACGCCGGAGACGGAGGCGAGCAGGGAGTCGGCCGGAATCAGCGCCGGGTGCACGCGCACTTCCACGTTGTCGTCGTTCAGCTTGATCACGGCGAGCAGCTTGATGCGGTAGCCGAGGCCCTTGGCGTACTCCATGTCGGCCTTGGCGAGCCCCCGGATGCCTTCCACGAACACCGCGCTCATGGGGAACGGGCCGCCGCAGGCCAGCGAGGCCAGGATGGCCGCCTTGTGCGCCGTGTCGAAGCCGTCGATGTCGAGGGCGGGGTTGGCCTCGGCGTAGCCGGCGGCCTGCGCCTCCTTCAGGGCGTGCTCGAAGGTGACCTGCTCGCGCTCCATCTTGGTGAGGATGAAATTGCAGGTGCCGTTCAGGATGCCGTAGAGGCGCTGGAAGCGGTTGGCCACCAGCCCCTCGCGGATGGCGCGGATGATCGGGATGGTCCCCGCCACGCTGGCTTCGAAGCCGACGGAAAGCTTCTGGCGCTCGGCCAGGGCGAAGATCTCGCTGCCGTGCTCGGCCAGCAGCGCCTTGTTGGCGGTGACCACGGACTTGCCGTTCTGCAGGGCCTTGAGGACGACTTCCTTGGCGAAGCCCTTGCCGCCCACCAGCTCGATGATGATGTCGATGGCGGGATCGGTGAGGAGGGACAGGCCGTCGCGGGTCATGATGGCGGGATCCACGGTCACGCCGCGGTCGCGCTCCAGGTCCACATCGGCGATCTTGCGGAGCACCAGCTTGACGCCCGTGCGGGCGGCGATGCGGTCGCCGTTTTTCTGAAGGCATTCCACGACGCCGGCGCCCACGGTGCCGAAGCCGATCAATCCAATTCCGATCTCTTTCACAACTCCCCCTGATCCTGGCTGAATATGGATTCCGACCCACAGGGGACGGGACCCGACGAACCGCTATTTATACTAAAAATACAGAGGGGGTTACAATGGTAAAAACGACGATTCCAGACATCTTCCGGAGGGGCGAGCCCTCTCGAGGAAGGCTTCTCCACACTGGCATGAGGCGTCGCGGCGCTCCGCCCTCCGAGTCTTCGCGCACGAACAATCGAAATATTCTTTCGGAGGGGCGAGCGCTGCGAGCCCTCGAAAGCCCTATTTCCCCGCAGCGACCGGGGCCGGCGCCGCCGCCGTCTTGGCCTTGAGCTCTTCGTCCAAGGCCCTGATCTTGGGCATGGCGCGCGCCATGACCATCTTGCTCAGCTCCATGGCGCGCCTCGACAGCTCCGGCTGCTTATCGACAAAGGACTTGCCCGACGGCGAGCGGTAGAAGGCAATGATGTCCTTCATCTCCTGCTCCGTGAACGTTTCGGCATAAAGGGTGATGTAGTCACCCTTCATCTTGTCCCAGCTGAACTCCTCGGACATCAGGTCCATCACCTTCCTGAGCTGCGTGCTGAGATCCGGCGGGACGTTGGTCTGCCCCGCCATGCCGGCCCGCTGCTTGATGTAGCCGGGAACCATCTGCTTCACGGTGTCAAACGACTTCGCCATCATCTCCGGATACCTCATCACGTTCAGCATCTCTTCCGCCGTGGCGCGCCGCGCGTCAGCGGCCTGCGCCATCACCGGGCCCGCCATCACACTCAAAACGGCCATCACGGCAAGTGTCCATTTTTTCATAAATATTCCTTTCATGAGCGGGAAAATTAGCATCTTTCACCCGCCCTGTCGCTTGAAAAGAACCAAGCCTCAAGCGCGCGAGACAGCGTCTTTTATCCGTGTGATCCGTGTCATCCGTGGTTGGTTTACAAACACAACCTGTCACTTTTCCTTGAACAGCGGCTTCAGGAAGCGGCCGGTGTGCGACGCTTTCACCTTGGCCACGGCCTCCGGCGGGCCCTCCGCCACGATGCGCCCGCCGCCGGCCCCTCCTTCCGGCCCCAGGTCAATCACCCAGTCCGCCTCGGCGATCACGTCCATCTGGTGCTCGATCACCAGCACCGTGTGCCCCGCCTCCACCAGCCGGTGCAGCACATGCAGCAGCATCTTGATGTCGGCCAGGTGCAGCCCCACGGTCGGCTCGTCCAGCACGTAGAGCGTGCCGCCCGGCTTGCGGCGGTTCGACTCCGCCGTGCCGCCCGCCAGCTCCGTCACCAGCTTGATCCGCTGCGCCTCGCCGCCGCTCAGCGTGGGGCTCGCCTGCCCCAGGGTCAGGTACCCCAGCCCCACGTCCTGCATCAGCCGCAGGGGCCGGTGAATCGCCGGATGCGCCTCGAAGAAAGGCGCCGCCTCGTCCACGCTCATGCGCAGCACCTCGCCCACCGTCTTCCCCTTGTACCGCAACGCCAGCGTCTCCGCGCCAAAGCGCGCGCCGCCGCACTCGTCGCACGGCACCGTCACATCCGGCAGGAAGCTCATCTCGATCTTCTTCACGCCCTGCCCCTCGCACGCCTCGCAGCGGCCGCCCGACACGTTGAACGAAAAGCGGCCCGGCGCATACCCGCGCATCCGCGCCTCGGGCAGCGCCGCAAACAGCCGGCGGATATCGTCCCAGAACCCCACATACGTGGCCGGGCACGAGCGCGGCGTCTTGCCGATCGGGGTCTGATCCACCTCCAGCACGCGCCGCAGGCTTTCAAAGCCCTCCACCGCCGCGCAGCCGCGCAACACCGGCTTCCGCCCCTCGGCGTTGATCAGCAGCCGGCGCAGGTTGTCGTGCAGCACATGGCGCACCAGCGTGCTCTTGCCGCTGCCGCTCACGCCCGTCACCGCCACCAGCCGCCCCAGCGGAACCCGCACGTCGAGATTCCGGAGATTGTGCATCTGCGCGCCCCGGATCCATAAAGACTCGTCCTTCTTTCCCACCGCGCGCCGCTCCCCGGACAGGGGGTGCTTCATGGGCTTGCGCAGGCAGGCGCCGGTGACCGAATCCGCGTGCTTCATCAGCTCGCCCACCCGCCCCGCCGCCACCACGTGGCCGCCCTCGGTGCCCGCGCCGGGCCCCAGGTCGATCACGTGATCGGCCTGGCGGATCGTCTCCTCGTCATGCTCCACCACCACAATGGTGTTGCCCTTGCGCTCCAGGCTCCGCAGGGTGTCGATCAGCATCCGGTTGTCGCGCGCATGCAGGCCGATGGTCGGCTCGTCGAGGATGTAGCAGACCCCGCGCAGGTTGGAGCCCAGCTGGGCGGCCAGCCGGATCCGCTGCGCCTCGCCGCCGCTCAGCGTGGGCGCGGCGCGGTCGAGGGTCAGGTACGGCAGCCCCACTTCGCTCAGGAAGCCGAGCCGCGAGAGGATCTCCGCCACGATATCCCGCGCAATCCCCTTCTCGCGCTTGTTCAGGGCCAGCCCGCGGAACCAGGCTTCCGACTCCTTCACCGTCAGCCCGGCCAGGTCGGCGATGTTGCGATCCCGGAACTGGACGGCCAGCGCCTCGGGCTTCAGCCGCTTGCCGTGGCAGGCGGGACAATCCCGCTCCACCCCCTCATACCAGGCGTTCCACCAGATCTCCTCGCCCGTCTGCTCCTCGTCAAAGCCCTCCAGCTCCACGCCGGTTCCGTAGCAATGATCGCACCAGCCGTGCTTGGAGTTGTAGGAAAACAGGCGCGGATCGAGCTCCTCGAAGCTCCGCCCGCAGGAGGGGCAGGCCCGCTTGCTCGAGTAGAGCGTCTCCTTCCGGCTGCCCTTGTCGACCAGCGCCGCGATGACCGTTCCCTTGCCATGCTCCAGCGCCAGGGCCAGCAAAGCGGTCAGCTCTTTCTCCGCCGCCGGCGTCACGCGCATCTCCCCCACGGGAAGCTCGAGGTTGTGTTCCTTGAATCGGTCCAGCCGCGGCCAGGGCGTCACCGGCGTCATCACGCCGTCCACGCGCAGGGCCTCGAAGCCATGCCCCTCCGCCCACTCGGCCAGGTCGGTGTAGTAGCCCTTGCGCGCCACCACCAGGGGGGCCAGCAGGCGGATCCGCCGGCCGCGGTAGGCCGCCATCAGCGAGGCCAGTATCATGTCCGCCGTCTGCGGGAGGATCGCCTCGTGGCAGTCGGGGCAATAGGGCACGCCCAGCTTGACGTAGAGAAGGCGCATGAAATGATAGAGCTCGGTGACCGTGGCGACGGTGCTCTTGCGGCCCCCGCGGCTGGTCCGCTGCTCGATGGCCACGGTGGGCGGAATGCCGGTGATGGAATCGACCTCCGGCCGCGAGGCCGGCTGCACAAACTGCCGGGCATAGGCGTTGAGCGACTCCAGGTAGCGCCGCTGCCCCTCGGCGAACAGGATATCGAAGGCCAGC
>CAIKKV010000309.1 GCA_903828035.1 uncultured bacterium | reverse complement strand
GGGCGGTGCCGTGCACATGCAGCACCCGCTCATCCTTGCCGTAAAGAACGATTTCCGCCTCCAGGGGGCCGGCGGCCGAAAGCGTGTCGGCCATGAACGTCTGCAGCGACGGATTGCGAACCGCCTCCTGGATGCTGCGGCCCCGCGCCTGCTCGGGCGCCAGCTCAAGCAATCGCCCCGCCGCCGCGTTGAGGTCCAGGATGCGGCCGTCCCCGTCCACCGCCAGGACGCCCTCGATCATGCTGGCAAAAACCGCCTTCTGCTGGTCGCGCTGGCGCGTGATCGTCTCCATCCGCTCGCCGAGCTGCCCGGCCATCTGGTTCAACGTCCGGGCCAGCGAGGCCATCTCGTCGCCGGGCGGAAGCGCCGCCCGCGCCCCCAGATCGCCCCGCGCCAGCCGCTCCGTCGTGCGCCGCATATCCTCCATGGGGCGGCTGATGCGGCGGGCCAGGAAAAAGGCGATCACGCCAAACAGCAGCGCCACCATCGCGCCGCCCAGGGCCACATGCCGGTAGACGCTGTGCAGGGTCCAGTCAATCACCGACAGCGGCAGCGACGCCCGCGCCACGGCGACGATCGCGCCGTCCCGCTTCACCGGGATCGCCAGATACATCATCGTGCGCCGCGTGGTGTCGCTGAAGCGGACCGACTCTCCCGGCCGGCCGCCCAGCGCCGTTTCGATTTCCGGACGGCGCCCGTGATTCTCCATGACCTTCGGCTCGTCGTCGGAATCGCCGATCACCGTCCCATCCGGCAGGACCACCGTCAGCCGGGTCTGGGTCAGCCGGCCGAACTCCTTGCATTGCCGGTCGACCTGGATTCCGGCGTTCTCCAATGAGCCCGCCCCGAGCTCATGCGCCAGAACATTCGCCCTCGTCAAAAGCTCGCCCGCCACCTGCTGCTGATAAAACCGGCGCAGGGAAACGTTCGCGTACCACGCGGTCGCGGCCAGGGCCGCCAGCGTGCAGATGAAGAAATACAGATAGATGCGCCATAGCAGTCGCATGCGAATCACTCCCTGTCTTTGAAGCGATACCCCACTCCCCGAACCGTCTCGATGCAGTCGGCCTGCGCGCCAAGCTTCCGGCGGATGCCCACGATCTGCACATCCACCGCCCGGTCGGTCACGGCGTAATCCTCGCCGCGCACGGCATCCACAATCTGCTCCCGCGTCATCACCCACCCCGGGCGGCTGGCCAGATAATGAAGGATCCGCAGTTCGGAGACGGTCATCTCCACCGCTTCGCCCTGGACGCGGACTTCATGACGGCCGGGAATGATCTCGATCTCGTGCACATGGAGCGGCGAGTTCTTGTCCACGGGCGCCTCACGCCGGCGCCGGAGAATGGCGCGAATCCGGGCAATCAGCACTTTCATGCTGAAGGGTTTCGTGATGTAGTCGTCCGCCCCCAGCTCCAGCCCCGCCACCACATCCCGCTCTTCGCCCTTGGCCGTCAGCATGACAATGGGGATGGCGGCTGTTTTGGGATCCTTTTTCAGGATTCGGCAGACTTCCAGCCCGTCCAGGCCCGGCAACATCAGGTCCAGCAGGACAAGGTCGGGCGTTTTCCTGGAAATGACCTTTACCGCCTCCTCGCCGCTCGAGGCCGTCGTCACCATGAAATCGTCCCGGGTCAGATGAAAACGAAGAAGCTCCTGAATGTCTTCCTCGTCCTCCACCACGCATATGTTTCTCTTGGTCATTTGAGGCTTCCTATTCATGCCGCACAGCGGGTTGCCAGAATCAATATACTCCAGTCCGAATGAAAAGATGAAGCCCTGTCGTGTTAGAAGTCCGTTAGCGCTTTAGGCGGCTTTTTATCTTTCTCCGCGTCGGGTCAGATGATAATATGTAGGACTGTTTGATCTGAAAGGACCGGCGCCATGACCAAGTACCTGATGTTGTTGCTCAGCGCGGTGCTGGTGAACAACTTCGTGTTGAACCGTTTTCTCGGAATCTGCCCGTTCCTGGGCGTTTCCAAGCAGCTCCCCACCGCCCTGGGCATGAGCGGCGCCGTCATTTTCGTCATGACCCTCGGCTCGGCCGTCACCTGGGCCGTCCAGACCTATGTCCTGGTCCCCCTCCACGTGGACTACCTCCAGACGCTCGTCTTCATTCTCGTCATCGCCGCCTTTGTCCAGTTTGTCGAGCTCGTGCTGAAAAAGTCCGCCCCCACCCTCCACAAGAGCCTCGGAATCTTCCTCCCCCTCATCACCACCAACTGCGCCGTGCTGGGCGTGGCCGTCCTCAACATCAAGCTCGGCCTCGGCTTCTGGGAAAGCGTCCTGTTCGGCTTCGGCGGCGCCGCCGGCTTCGGCCTGGCCCTCGTCCTCTTCGCCGGCATCCGGGAAAAGCTCGACCGGGCCAATCCGCCGCGTCCCTTCCAGGGCACCGCCCTCGCCCTGGTCACCGCCGGGCTGTTAAGCCTGGCTTTCATGGGCTTTGCGAATCTGGTGAAATAACACGATGACTACCGACCTCCTCATGCCCGTTCTCGTCCTCGGCACCATCGGCTGCCTGTGCGGCCTCCTGCTCGCCGTGGCCGCCCGGTTCCTCCACGTGTTCGAGGACCCGCGCATCGAAAAAGTCACCGGCCTGCTGCCCGGCGCCAACTGCGGCGGCTGCGGCTATGCGGGGTGCGCCGACTACGCCAAGGCCATCGTCGAAAAGAACGCGCCCACCAACCTCTGCCGACCCTGCCGCGCCGCCGCCCTGCTGGAAATCTCCGCGCTCATGGGCGTCGAGGCCAAAACGCTCGAGAAAATGGTGGCCCTGGTCCTCTGCAACGGCGGCGACGTCCGCTCCCGCCGCGCCTCGATGTACAACGGGCTGGCCGAGTGCACGTCGGCCGACATGGTCTCCGGCAGCGGCAAGGTCTGCCGCTTCGGCTGCCTCGGCTACGGCAACTGCGCCCGCATCTGCCCGGTCAACGCCATCCGCATGATGCCCGGCTCGAACCTGGCCCTCGTGGATCCCGACCGCTGCATCAGCTGCGGCCTGTGCGTGAAGGCCTGCCCGCGCAGCCTGATCCGCATGGTTCCCGCCTCCCACCACGTCCACATCCTGTGCAGCAACCGCGACCGCGGCATCCTGACGCGCAAAGCCTGCGAGGTGGGCTGCATCGCCTGCCAGAAGTGCGTGAAGGCCTGCAACGGCCAGGGCATCCATATGGAAGGCAACCTGGCGGTGGCCGACTACACCACGCCCCTGTCGCCCGACCTGGTCAACGTCTGCCCCCAGAAAACCATCAACCAGCGCGGGACGGAAGCCGCTCCGGCCGCTCCCGGGGAAGGCGCCTCCGCATGAAAACGGTAAAAGCCCCCTTTAAACTGCCCGGCTCGATCCACCCGCACTACCACAAGGAATCGACCGCCGCGCTCCCTCTGGAGGTCATGCCCGCGCCCGCCGTGGTGCAGATTCCCATGTCCCAGCACCTGGGCGCCCCCTCCAGGCCCCTCGTGGCCAAGGGCGATCTCGTCTCCCTCGGCCAGCTGATCGCCGAGCCCGTCGGGTTCGTCTCCGCCTCGGCCCACGCCTCCGTCTCCGGGGTCGTCAAGGCCATCACGGAAGGCGCCTCCACCGCCGGCAAGGCCACCACCGTCATCGAAATCGAAAACGACGGTCAGGACCGCCCCGGCTCGGCCCTCCAGCCGCAGGCCGACTGGGAACTGCTGGACGGCAAAGCCCTGGTCGCCATCGTCGCCGCCGCCGGCATCGCGGGCATGGGCGGGGCCGGCTTCCCCACGCACATCAAGCTCAGCCCGCCGCCGGGGAAAAAGATCGATACCCTGATCCTGAACGGCGCCGAGTGCGAGCCGTTCCTGACCGCCGATCAGCGGCTGATGATTGAAAACGCCGACGCCCTCTGGCAGGGCATCCGGATCCTGCGCCAGATCCTGGGGGGCCCCCGCATCCGCGTGGCCATCGAGGACAACAAGCCCGAGGCCATCCGGGCCCTCGAGAAGGCGCTGGCGAAAGCCGACGGCGATGTGGAAATCGTCTCCCTGGCCACCGCCTATCCGATGGGCGCCGAAAAACAGCTCATCTACTCCCTCCTGGGCCGCGAAATCCCCTCCGGCGCCCTGCCCGCCGACGTGGGAGCCCTGGTCGAAAACGTGGCCACCGCCGTCGCCGTCTACGAGGCCGTGGCCCTGGGCCGCCCCCTCACCCGGCGCATCGTCACCGTCACCGGCCCGCTCATCAAGCGGCCCGCCAACCTGATGGCCCGCATCGGCACCCGCCTCTCCGACCTCATCGCCTTCTGCGGCGGTTTCACCGGCGACTCCGGCAAGCTGATCTGCGGCGGCCCGATGATGGGCGTGGCGCAGGTCGGCTCCGAGGCGCCGATGGGCAAAACCACCTCCGGCATCCTGGCCCTCCCGCGCCGGGACGTCGCCCTCTACGAAAGCGCTCCGTGCATCGGCTGCAACCGGTGCGTGCGCGCCTGCCCCATGTCGCTGCTCCCCTGCACCATCACGATGGGCGTGGAAGCCGACCAGATGGAGATGGTCGAAGGCCTCAGCGTGCTCGACTGCATCGAATGCGGCTGCTGCTCATTCGTCTGCCCCGCCCGGCGCCCCATGGTCCAGCTCATGCGCCAGGGCAAGGCCCGGGTGCAGCTGGCCCGGCGGCAGAAGCAGGAAAAAGAAAAAGGCAAGCAAGGATAACCCCATGGCCGACTCGCCCGCCCCCGTCTGGATGCTCAGCTCCTCGCCCCACGTGCACGAAGGCTCCTCCGTGCGCGGGATCATGGCCGATGTGCTGATCGCGCTGGTCCCCGCCTTCCTGGTGGCCG
>CAIKKV010000308.1 GCA_903828035.1 uncultured bacterium | reverse complement strand
GTCGATGGTCACGGCATCCGCGCGCAGCTCCATGTCGTCACGCCCGATCAGCACATTTCCCTCAGCGCGAACGATGTCGGTGTTGCGGTCGTAATCCAGCTTATCCGCGTTCACCTTCACTCCGGCCATTGCCCCGGACGCGGGCTCCTGGGCGCGGGCAAGCTCCGCGCTTCCCCCCGCCAGCAGCACCGCCGCAACCCAGCCGAGCCATCGCGCTGTTAAGTTCATGGACGGTTCCTGTCTTCCTGCCCCCGCGAGGGTGCGGCCGTTTCGGCCGGGCCCAGCGGAGTGCTCGAATAATAGACCTCCCCCGTGACCCCGTTGCGAATGGTGAAATCCTCGATGTGCCGCGTGGGATCAGACCGGAAGCCGAGCTGGCTCCCGAACCGGCTCTGCAGGTCCACGAGGATCTGCTCGTCCTCCTTGCGCAGCCGGTCCATGATGGTGGGGTGCACGGTGATCTGGAGCTGAAGCCCCGGATCCGTCTTCCGGTGGGTGTTCCAGATGGCGGTGGCCCGCCGCTGGATCTCGATGCTCATGCACAGGGGCGACTTGACGCTCCCGCGTCCCCGGCAATAGGGGCAATCCATGTAGCGGGAGGACAGGATGCCCTCCTCCACACGCTGGCGGGTCATTTCGAGAAGCCCCAGCGACGAGATGGGCAGCACGTTGGTGCGGGCCTTGTCCCGGGTCAGCACCTGGCGGAGCGCCTTGTAGACGGCGTTCCGGTTCTTTTTCTGCTTCATGTCGATCAGGTCGAGCACGATGATGCCGCCGACGTTGCGCAGGCGCAGCTGGCGGGCGACTTCGTCGACCGCCTCGAGGTTCACCTGGAGGATCACGTCTTCCTGGGTGTTCCCGCCCTTGTGCCGGCCGGTGTTCACGTCGATCGAGATGAGCGCCTCGGTTTCGTCAATGACGATATACCCGCCCGATTTGAGCACCACCTTGCGCTGGAAGGCATCCTCGATCTGGCGCTCGATGTTGAAATGCTCGAACATCGGCGCGTGGCCATCGTAGAGCTGGATGCGGGACTTGACCCGCCGCGAGATCTGCGACGCCAGCGACTTGACCTGCTCCCAGCGCTCCGGGTTGTCGATCACGATGCGGTCGACGTCTTCCGTGACCCAGTCGCGCACCACGCGCTCGACGACATCGGGTTCCTGGTAGAGGCAGAACGGCGCGCGTTGGTCGCGGATGCCGCTCTGGAGCTGATCCCAGATCTGGCACAGGCTGCGCATGTCGCGCGCGAAGCTGACCCCGCGGGCGCCTTCTCCGGCCGTCCGCACGATCAGGCCGACGCCCTCGGGGCCGGGCAGCCGGTCCAGGATGTGCTTCAGCCGCTGGCGCTCCTTGGGATCCTCGATCTTGCGTGAAACGCCGCGCAGGTTGCTGCCCGGCAGCATGACCAGGTACCGGCCCGGAATGCTGAGGCTGGCGGTGACGCGGGGGCCCTTCGTGCTGATGGGCCCCTTGGTGACCTGGACGACGATCTCGGAGCCGACCGGGAACTTCTTGGCGATCTCCTGGGGGGAAAACCGCTTGTTGCGCGGCATGCTGCGATAGAGGCCTTCCTCCTCGGCGGCAAGCCGGGCTGCATCCTCCGGGATCATGTCCCAGTAGTGCAGGAAGGCGTTCTTGCTCATCCCGATATCCACGAAGGCGGCCTGAAGGCCATCCTCGAGGTTCTGGATACGCCCCTTGTAAATGCTCCCCACGATCCGCTCCTCCTGGGGATGCTCGATCATGAACTCCTCGAGGCGGCCGTTTTCAAGCACGGCCACGCGGGTCTCCAGGCTTTCACAATTAATGATAATCTCGCGCTTAATCGTATTGCCTTTCATTTTATTCCTGATGAAATTGACAAGCCACATGTCCCTCGCCCTTTCTTCGCTTCAGGCCGGTCCGGTCCCCCGGAGCGGCCTTCGCCCGTTTTCAAATCCGGCGGCAATACACGCTTTGCATCAGGCCCAGTGAGGCCATCATGCACAGCATGAACGAACCGCCATAACTGACCAGCGGCAGGGGGATGCCCGTGACCGGCATCACGCCGATCGTCATCGCGATGTTCACGAACACGTGCGCAAACATCATAGCCGTCACCCCTGTGCAGATCAACCTACCCAACCGATCGCGGGCCCGCACCGCCGCCTGCATCCCGCAGGCTATAATCACGGCAAACAGGCCCAGCACCGCCGCCCCCCCCGCGAACCCCAACTCCTCGCCGATGACGGCGAAGATGAAATCCGTGGAGGCCACGGTGCGTGGCAGGTAACCCAGACTGCTCTGGGTGCCCTGCATGTATCCCTTCCCCGTCAAACCACCCGACCCGACCGCGATCGAGGATTGCCAGCTGTTGTAGCCGGCGCCCTTTCGATCCGAGGCCGGATCCACAAATACAACC
>CAIKKV010000307.1 GCA_903828035.1 uncultured bacterium | reverse complement strand
TTCCCAATCCGCTTCAGACCTCAAGCCGTACGCCCATCCCCTGCAAACTAACAGCGCCCCACCTCCTTGGCAGACTAAACGCTCCCTCCAACGCCGCCCGGGGTCGCGCATACTTTGACAATCCACACGGATCGGTCTTTAGCGGGGCAATTGGCATTGATTCTACAGCGGGGGCCCGCTATGATTAAAAATCAATTAAAAGGAGTCGAATCGTGTCTCGTGCGCAGTTTGTCATCACGGGCGGTTGCGGATTTGTCGGCTCCTCGCTGGCCTTGCGGTTGAAGGCCCGGCACCCGGGCGCCCGCATTGTGGTTTTGGATAATTTTTACAGGGCGGGATCCCGCCTGAATATCCCCCGGCTCACCCGGGCCTCGATCGAGGTCGTGGAGGGGGACGTGCGCCGCAAGGCCGACCTGGAAGGCCTGGGCGGCGCGGATGTGATCATCGACGCCGCGGCCGAGCCCTCGGTCCTGGCCGGCGCGGGGGGAACCGGGGCCGACTACGTGGTGGACACCAACCTGGTGGGCACGCTGCACCTGCTCGAATGCGCACGGCGCTGGCGCAGCCGCCTGTTGTTTTTGTCGACCAGCCGGGTCTATCCTGTGGAATCCTTGCGGGGCATCCGGTTGACGGAGGGGGAGGAGCGTTTTGAAATCGATCCGGCCCAGACGCTTCCCGGCATCACGGGAAAGGGGATAGCCGCTGATTTCCCTCTGGAAGGCGCCCGGACGCTCTATGGCTCCACCAAGCTGGCCTCCGAGATCATGGTCCGGGAATATGCCGCCCAGTTCGGGCTCGATGCGGTCGTCAATCGATGCGGCGTCATTGCCGGCCCCTGGCAGATGGGCAAGGCCGATCAGGGTGTGATCGCGCTCTGGGTGGCGCGTCACCTCTATGGCCAGCCCTTGCGGTATATCGGCTATGGGGGAAAGCAGGTGCGCGACGTTCTTCACGTGGAGGATCTGGCCGATCTGGTGGTTCTCCAGGCGGAGCGCAGGGCTGCGTTCCATGGAGAGGTGTTCATGGTTGGCGGCGGGCGGGGCTGCAGCGCCTCGCTGCGGGAGTTGACGGGCCTGTGCAGGCGCGTCACCGGGCGGGAGATGCCGGTCGGGCTGGAGCCCTCCGTGCGCGAGGGGGATGTGCCGCTATATATCACTGACGGCACGGGGACGGAAGCCGCGCTGGGCTGGAAGCCGGCGCGCACCATGCAATCCGTGGTGGAGGACGTCGCGTCATGGATTGAGGGGAACAAGGAATCTTTGAGGCCGGTTCTCGCCGGATAATTTGAAAGGGGCGTCATGAAAACGGCAATTGTGACAGGGTCCGGGGGCCTGGTAGGCGGGGAAACCGCCCGGTTTTACCTGAAGCAGGGCTGGCGGGTCGTGGGCGTCGACAACGATATGCGGGCCCGGTTCTTCGGCCCCGAAGCCTCCACGCGCTGGCATCTGGATGAGTTGCGCGAGGCGTTTCCCGCCTACATCCACGTCGATGCCGATATCCGCGACGCCGCCGCCATGGATCGGCTCTTCGGCGAGCACGGGGCGGACGTGGAACTGGTGGTGCATACGGCGGCCCAGCCGTCGCACGATTGGGCGGCCTCGGATCCGCAGACCGATTTCACGGTCAACGCCAACGGCACGCTGACCGTGCTGGAAGCGGTCCGCAAGCAGTCCCCCAAGGCCGTCTTTATTTTCACCTCCACGAACAAGGTGTATGGGGACACGCCCAACCGCCTGCCGCTTGTTGAGAGGGAGACGCGCTGGGAGATCGCGGCCGATCATCCGTATGCCGCCCACGGCATTGACGAGTCCATGTCCATCGACCAGACCAAGCACAGCCTGTTCGGCGCCTCCAAGGTGGCGGCCGACGTGCTGGTGCAGGAGTATGGCCGCTATTTCGACATGCCGACGGCCGTCTTCCGGGGCGGGTGCCTGACGGGGCCCGGCCATTCGGGCACGCGGTTGCACGGGTTCCTGTCCTACCTGATGAAGTGCGCCGTGAGCGGCCGGGAATATGTCATTTACGGGTATAAAGGCAAGCAGGTGCGGGACAATATCCACAGCCATGACCTGGTGAGGGCCTTTGATGAGTTCCGGAAGGCCCCGCGGCCCGGCGAAGTGTATAACATGGGCGGGAGCCGGTTCAGCAACTGCTCAATGACCGAGGGGATCGCGCTTTGCGAGCAGATCGCCGGGAAGAAGATGAATGTCCGCTACTCGGACGAGAACCGGATCGGCGATCATATCTGGTGGGTCAGCAGCGTCGAAAAGTTCAAGGCTCACTATCCCGCCTGGCGCCTGACCTATGACGTGCCGGCCATCCTGAAAGAGATCTTCCAGGCGAGCACATGATTCTAAGCATCATCATCCCCACCCGGCAGGAAGGCAAGCGCATCGGAGATTGCCTGGGCGCCTTGGCCTGGGCCGCCCAGGCGGGCCTGGCCGAGCTCCTGGTGGTTGATAATGGATCGACCGACGGCACGCCTGCCCGGGCCGCCGAGGGGGGCGCCCGCGTCTTTGAGCAGGGGCCGGAGCGCAGCGCTCAGCGCAATCGGGGCGCCCGGGAAGCGGCCGGCGAGTTCCTGCTGTTCGTGGATGCCGACATGCGCATTCCCCGCCCGACGCTGGAGGAAATCCTGGCCCGCCTCCAGTCGGCCGAGCCGCCCGACGCCCTGTATATCCGCGAGCACATGGACGGCCAGGGGTGGTGGGTACGGGTGCGGAACTTCGAACGATCGTTTTACGACGCGACCTGCATCGACGGACTGCGGGTCATCCGCAAAACGGTGTTCCAGCAGGCCGGCGGATTTGACGAAGCCCTGTATGCCGGCGAGGATTGGGACCTGGACCGCCGCGTGCTGGCGAAAACCAGCCGCGTGGCATTGACCGCCGGGCATCTGGTCCATGACGAAGGGTTGTTTTCGCTTAGCCGGTTCTTGGGCAAGAAAGCGTATTACGGGGGGAACTTCGAGCAGTATTGCCGGAAGTGGAACTGGGATGCCACCGTGCGCCGCCAGTTCGGCGTGTGCTACCGGTTCTGGACCGTCTTTACGGAGAACGGGAAGTGGAGGCGCAGTTTTGCCCGGCCGGATCTGATGGCCGGCGTCTGGCTGCTGAAGGCGCTTGTTGGAGCCTCTTTCGCGCTGGCCATGCGGCGGGCGCGGAAGGTGGAGGAGGCTGGCCATGAAGGCTGACAGCGGGGCTACGCCACGTGTTTCGGTGGTGATGCCCACCTATAACCGGAAAGATGATGCGGTTGAGTGTGTTGAATCGCTCCTGAAGTCTTCGTGGACCGACATGGAGATCATTGTGGTGGACAACGCGTCCATCGACGGCACGTCCGAATTGTTGCGCGATCGGTTTGGCGACCGGATCCGCCTGGTTCGCAGCGAGGAGAACCTCTATGCGGGCGGCGGCCGCAATTTGGGGGCCGCCCATGCCCGGGGCGAGTGGCTGGTGTTTGTGGATAGCGACAATATCGTCGACCCCGGCATGCTTGACGCCCTGGTGAAGGGCGCTTCAGCGCAGCCGGCGGAGCGTCTCGGCTTGTATGGGCCTCTCATGTATTATGCCGATCGGCCGGACACCATATGCCTGGTCAGCGGGGACATCAGCCTGTGGACCAGCCTGACGCATTGGACCGGCAACCGCGAGCAAGACACGGGCCAGTACCGGGAGACGGCGAGCATTCCGACGGGTCATATTCCGAACTTGTTCATGATCCGGAGGAGCCTGTATGCCGGGATGGGAGGCATTGAGGCGCGCTATCAGATGCATTACGAGGAGTCGGACCTGGCAGAGCGGGTGAAGCGCCTGGGCCGCGATGTCCTTGTTTTCCCGCAAGCCAAAACGTGGCACAAGATTCCATACGAGAAGCCCAAGGGGGATAAGCAGTTTGACGGACAGCACAATCAGCTGCTTTATTATTCGGTACGGAACAGGATCTGGTATATGAAGCGATTTGCCTCGGCGCTTCAGCGATCGGTGTATTTTCTTGTGTTCGGTCCGCTTTTGCTGGCCATTCAGCTGGCGATGTGCCTGCGGAACGGGCAGCCCCGCCTTCTTTCCATCGTGGCGAAAGGCTATTGGGACGGCTGGCGGGACGGATTGAAACCCGCGAAGCGGACAGGAGTCAGTTCGGCATGAGCGCACGATTGGAAGTGTTTATTCCGGCCTACCATCCTGCCGATTTGGTGGACAAGTGCCTGCAATCCGTTGCCGCCCAAACACTGCCCCTGTATGCGGTTACCGTGGTGGATGACGCCTCCCCATATGACTTGTCGGCGCTTGTAAGGAAGTATCCCGAGGTTCGGTTTATACGGAATGAGGCTAATCTCGGGATCGGGGGGAATCTGAACCGGTGCGTTCAGTTGGCCGGCGGCGACTATCTCGCCTTTTTACATTCCGATGATATGCTGGTGCCGACCTGGCATGAGGTCTGGCAGAAACAGCTGGCCGAAGCCCCTGCGGATGTTGACCTGTTTTTATCGGGCGTTTACTTTATTGATGCGCAGGAGACGATTCTGACCGCCGTTGATTTTTGCCGGAAGGCCTGGACGGCGGGGTTTCCGGAAAACATGCGCCGCTTGTGGGACCTGTGTTTTTACGGGGTTCCTTTCAGCGCGGCCGTTGTGTATCGGCGGTCGGTCTTTGAGCGGCACGGGTTGTTTCCCTGCGACCGTTATCCGCACAACTCGGACGTTGATTTAAACATGCGCATCCTGATGGAAGGGAGGATCCGCGTCATTCCGGAGCGCCTTTCGCTGCTGAGGCGGCATGCGGGGCAATCCGTCTGCCAGAGCGCCATCGAAGCAGCCCGGACCGCCGCATCGATTTTCCACGATCTGGATCTCCGGTACCGGGCTTTGCTGACGAAGACGGGCTTTAATTTATTGCGGGAGCCGTTGACCGTCTATTTGTTCATTGCCTATGTTCAATTGCTGCACGGGCAGACGGTAGCCTGGAAGGCCTACCGGCAACTGGCGCTTTCCGGAAATCCATACGGTTTCCTGAATCCCTGGACGTGGCTGTTTGGATGCCGGCTGGCCGTGGAATATGCCAGTCGAATCCGGAAGGCGAAAACGGAGAAGCGGCCCCTCTTATGAAAACTGGCGTGCTGATCCTCTCTCCGACCCTCTTTCCCGACATGGGAGGCGTTGAAACCCATTTGTTCGATCTTCTTGCGCAGATCAGGAAGGAGCCGGACCTGGAGGTTTTTGTCTGCTCGTACAAGCCTATCGTCACCGACGTTCGCCAGTATCTTCCATATGAGCAGGAAGGGAATGTCAGCATCCGGCGGTATTGGTGGATCGGCCACAACTTGTTCCATAAATTGCGGAACCATCCGATCCTGTTGCTCTTGTACATGGCGCCCT
>CAIKKV010000306.1 GCA_903828035.1 uncultured bacterium | reverse complement strand
CTATCTCTTGTACTCGGGCCGCTTCTGGTAGTGCGTGTGGAGGAACTGGTGGGCCGTGTGGCCGTTGGGCTCGCCCAGGAACACCTTGTGGATCTGCGCGATGTGCGGATTCTGGTGCGAGCACCGGTGCTTGCTCGCCACATCGTCGGCGTAGATCCCCTTCATGCGCTTGGCGCGGATCTCGTCCGTCGCGCCGTAGGGCTGCCCGCCGCCGCCGATGCAGCCGCCGCGGCACGCCATCACCTCCACAAAGTGGAAGCGCGGCTCCCGGCCGGCCTTGCGATCCGCGCGGAGCAGGTCCAGCACCGCCTCGACATTGCCCATCTGGTGGGCCACGGCGATCCGGATCTCCTTGCCCGCCACGTTCAGGACCGCTTCCTTCACGCCTTCCAGGCCGCGAACCGGCAGCAGGTTGACGTCGCCCATCTCCGTGCCGGTGACGAGGAAGTACGCGGTGCGGACCGCCGCCTCCATCACGCCGCCCGTGGCGCCGAAGATCGTCCCGGCGCCGGAATATTCGCCCAGGATCGTATCGCAGCCCTCATCGGGCAGGTTGCGGAAGTCGATGCCGGCCGCCTTGATCATGCGGGCCAGCTCGCGGGTGGTCAGGGAGATGTCGATGTCCTGGAACCCCGTGGAGGACATGGCCTTGTCGCGGCTGATCTCGAACTTCTTGGCCGTGCAGGGCATGATCGAAACCATGAAGATCTTCTTCGGATCCATCTTGATCTTCTCGGCATAGTAGCTCTTGGCCATGGCGCCGAGCATCTGCTGGGGCGACTTGGCCGTGGAGAAGTTGTCCACGAAATCGGGCGCGAACTTCTCCATCCAGTCGGTCCAGGCCGGGCAGCACGAGGTCAGCAGCGGCAGCCCCTGGTTGGAGGTGAAGCGCTTCACGAACTCGTTGCCTTCCTCGATGATCGTCAGGTCGGCGGTGAAGTTCGTGTCGAACACGGCCTTGAACCCGAGGCGGCGCAGGGCCGCGTAGATCTTGCCGGTCAGCACGGTGCCGGGCTCGTAGCCGAAGGCCTCGCCGAGGGCCACGCGGACCGCCGGGGCGATCTGGACCGTCGGGTAGACGTCCTTGTCGGCCAGCTTGTCCCACACGGCCTGGGTCTCGTCCTTTTCGTAGATGGCGCCCACGGGGCAGTGCGCCGTGCACTGGCCGCACTTGATGCAGGGGCTGTCGTTCAGCGAGATGTCGCCGGCCGGGGCCAGGCGGGTGTTCTCGCCGCGGCCGATGAACTCGAGGGCCCAGACGTTCTGCATGCCCTGGCAGACGCTGGCGCAGCGCCCGCACTTGATGCATTTCTCGGGCTCGAGCACGATCGACGTGGTGGAGGTGTCCTTGGGGCACGCCAGCACGCGGCGCTGGAAGGCCAGATCGCGCATGCCGAAGTCGGCCGCCAGGGTCTGCAGCTCGCAGTTGCCGTTGCGGGGGCACTGCAGGCAGTCGTTGGGGTGCGTCGAGAGGATCAGCCCCAGCACCGACTTGCGCACCTGGACGATCTCGGGATCGTGGGTGATGACCTTCATGCCCTCGGCGACGGGGGTCGCGCAGGCGCGGAGCATCTTGGGGGAGCCTTCCGACTTCACCACGCAGATGCCGCAGGCCGCCCACGCGGGCAGGTCGGGGTGGTAGCACAGGGTCGGGATCTTGACCCCGGCCTGCGTGGCAGCCTTCAGGATCGTGGTCCCGGCCGGGATTTCCACCGGGATTCCGTTAATCTGGCAATGGACGGTAGTGGCCATGTTTTTTCCTCAATCGCGGGGGTTAGCCGCGGGTAATTGCACTGAACTTGCACGCCTTGAAACATTCCCCGCACTTCACGCACTTCGCCTGGTCGATGACGTGCTTGCCCCGCTTCTGGCCGGTGATGCAGTTCACCGGGCACTTTCGGGCGCAGACGCCGCAGCCGATGCAGGCGTCGGTGACCAGGTAGTGCACCAGGTCCTTGCACTTGCCGGCCGGGCACTTCCGGTCGCGGATGTGGGCCAGGTACTCGTCCTGGAAATACCGCAGGGTCGAGACGACCGGATTCGGCGCGGTCTGCCCCAGGCCGCACAGCGACGCCTTCGACATGGCCTTGCCGATCTCCAGCAGCTTCGGCATGTCGGCGTCCGTCCCGTTGCCGGCCGTGATGCGGTCCAGGATCAGAGACATGGACTTGCCGCCGATGCGGCAGGGCGCGCACTTGCCGCACGACTCGTCGACCGTGAAGTCCAGGTAGAACTTGTTCACGTCCACCATGCAGTCGTCCTCGTCCATGACGATGAGGCCGCCCGAGCCCATGATCGAGCCCAGCTTGGCGAGGTTTTCGTAGTCGATCGGGGTGTCGAGGAACTGCTCGGGAATCACGCCGCCCGAGGGGCCGCCCGTCTGGGCCGCCTTGAACTTGCGGTTGTTCCGGATGCCGCCGCCGATGTCGAAGATGATCTCGCGCAGCGTGGTGCCCATCGGCACCTCGATGAGGCCCGAGTTGTTGATCTTGCCGGTGAGGGCGAAGACCTTGGTGCCCTTGGAGGTCGCCGTTCCGATCTTGCTGAACCAGAGTCCGCCCTTGAGCAGGACGACAGGGATGTTGGCCAGGGTCTCGACGTTGTTGATGACCGTGGGGCGGCCCCAGAGGCCCTTGACAGCAGGGAAGGGGGGGCGCGGGGTGGGCATGCCGCGCTTGCCTTCGATCGAGGCGAGCAGGGCTGTCTCTTCGCCGCACACGAATGCGCCCGCGCCAAGGCGGATCTCAATCGTGAAGGAAAAGTCGCTGCCGAGAATGGATTCGCCGAGCAAGCCATATTCGGTGGCTTGGGCGATGGCGGTCTCCAGGCGCTGGATCGCGAGCGGGTATTCCGCGCGAATGTAGACGTAGCCCTTGTTGGCACCGATCGCGTAGCCCGCGATGGCCATGGCTTCGAGCACGGAGTGAGGGTCGCCCTCCAGCGTCGAGCGATCCATGTACGCGCCCGGGTCGCCCTCGTCGGCGTTACAGACCATGTATTTCTGTCCGGCGGGCTGCATGGCCGCGAACGACCATTTCTTGCCGGTGGGGAAGCCCGCTCCGCCGCGGCCGCGCAGGCCGGACTTGGAGACCTCGTCGATCACGTCCTG
>CAIKKV010000305.1 GCA_903828035.1 uncultured bacterium | reverse complement strand
GATCTGGAGGCGCTGCAGGGGGTCCGCAAGGCGGTTGGCGACGGCGTGTCGCTGGTGGTGGATGCCAATGACGGCTACAAGACCCTGGACGAGGCGGTTGCGGCCATAGCGGCATTGAAAGCCTGCCGGATCGACTATTTTGAAGATATGCTGGATGCCCCGAATGAGGCCATCGCCGAACTGCGCCGCCGGACGGGGAGCCGCATCATGGTGGACCGGCAGTCGTATTGGCCGAACATCCACGAGATCGTGCGCGCCGGCGCAGCGGATGTCATCAACCACCATCCGGACAACCAGGGCGGCCTGGCCACAGCCCTGCAAATCGACGCCGTGGCGCGGGCGGCGGGACTCGAGACGGCCATCGGCTCCAGCGGCGTGTTCGGAATCCAGGACGCGGCCTTCATGCAGCTGGCCTGCGTGATCGGCCTCACGCGGCCGTGCGAGGATATCGGCATGGAGCCCTACGCCATCGGGCCCGCCCGCGGGGAATACGCCTTCGACGGCCCGCCCGGCGTCATCCGTAGGGCCTATCCGATCGAGGAGGGTGTCATCGCCGTTCCCGATGCGCCGGGCTTGGGCGTGGAGCTGGATCCGGCCGCGCTGCGGCGCCTGCTTGTCGATCAGATTGAGTTTTCCTGAGAATTCCTCACAATTGCCCGGCGATTTGACAATCGGGCTCAGTTTGCTATAATAAATCGTTTTGTTGTTCTATGTTCTGAGCGGGTGCACATGTAACTTGCCGCCGAAGTTACCGTCCGAATGGGGGTGCGGAGGTGGTAAGTATTAAACGATTTTGTATGGGGTTTGTTCTTTGGGGCCTGCTCACGGTCACGGGACAGGGGCAGTATGCCACCCAGACGATATCATTATCCAAGGGTTGGAATGCGATCTACTTACAGGTGCAGCCTGAGGATTCCAGCTGCGAGGCTGTTTTTGCGAATTGGCCGGTCTCCAGCGTCAACCTCTTTAACGGGGGACATGCGCTCCCGCAGTTCACCGAGAACCCCAGCGAGCCGCTGAATCTGACCGCTGAATACCTGACCTGGGTGCAGGGCGGCGAGGCGGGCCCCAATAGCCTTAACAATGTGATTGCCGGGAACGCCTATTGTATATTTGCGAGGGAGATCATGCCGCCCCGGCTCCTGACCGGTCGCCCCGCCGTTCCCCGGATCGACTGGGTGACGGGCACGGCCGCCACAAACGTCTTCAATCTTGTTGGATTTGCACAGGACGACACGGCCAAGTTCGGAACGTATCTGGCCGGAGCCGGCTTTTCGACGTCCTCGATTTCCGTTTATTCCGTGGGCGGCACCAACATCGCGGGCTCGACGTTCACGAGGGTGGGAGGCTTTGGGGGGCTGAGCACGGTCGCGATCACGCCGGGCAAGGCGTATCTGATTGCCTGTGACAAGGTCTCGACCTTTTCCGGCCCCGTCAAAGTGTATCCGGCCGGAACGGACGGGCTTCTATTCCCGGCGACCAGCTCCCGGCAGACCTTGCGGATGAAGAACGAGAGCGGGGGGCCGCTCACAGTGACGCTTACGTTGAGGGCTTCGGCGGCCGCGCCCTCGGGCGAGACGCCCCACCTGCCGGCGTTGCGGTATTTTGATTATCTGACGGGCTGGACCAATGTGCTGCACCCCCGCATCCTGCAGGCCGGCGAGGAGTGGACCCTTCCGATGGCGGTGGATCGCACGGGCATGGCCGAGGGCCAGCTGTATGGCGGATTGCTGGTGTGTTCGGATACGGCAGGCGGGCGGGTGACGATCCCGGTGGAGGCGGAATATGGCCAGCCGGATGAGGCTCGTGCGCCCTGGCCGGCGGGCCTCTGGGTGGGGAAGGCGAGCTTGGACAAGGTTGCCCAGGTGCTGGCCGGCGGCGAGATTAATACTGGCGCCGAAGCGGGCGGCACGCTGGAGCTCCGCCTGATCCTGCATGTGGGGACGGACGGGAGTTGCCGCCTGCTGCAGCGGGTGATCATCGCGGGCGCCGAGGACACGAACGGCAACTGGAACGCGGCCCTGTATCTGGACGAGAAGAAGGTGCCGGCAGGCATGAAGAGCGCGCGGATCAGCTCGGTGGCCTTTGGCCTGAAAAACAACATCGCCTGGGACGGAGCGGGCGGCTTTGGAAGTCAATTGCGCTTCACCTACACCCTTGCTGCCGATGATCCCGTCAATCCGTTCCGCCACCCGTATCATCCGGATCACAACGGGCTGGATTATGACTTCAAGACCAAGCTGCCCACGGGTGACAACCCGCAAAATTACATGGGAG
>CAIKKV010000304.1 GCA_903828035.1 uncultured bacterium | reverse complement strand
CTGCAGATCGCGGTCGGCGTGGAGCGGTTTTCTTCCGAGGCCATTTCCGTCCGGACAACGCTTTCCTTCAAAGGGAAGCCCGTTGGCCGGCAGGAGCAGGCGGTGCGCGGCCGCACGGTGGATGTGAGGATGGCGGTCAGCCATCCGCAGCTCTGGTGGCCCCGCAACATGGGCCCGCAGAATCTCTACGAGCTTTTGGTCGAAATCGTGGATGCGCAAGGCCGCCTGCTCAATCGCCAGAGCCGCCGCATCGGGCTTCGCACGCTCAGCCTGGTCCGTGAAAAAGATCAGTGGGGGGAGTCGTTTGCTTTCCAGGCCAATGGCGTCCCGTTCTTTGCCAAGGGCGCCAACTGGATTCCCGCGGACGCGTTTGCCACGCGGCTGACGATGCGGAAAGTGGGCGAGCTCCTCTCCTCGGCGGCCGAAGCCAACATGAACATGATCCGCGTCTGGGGCGGCGGCGTGTACGAGCCCGACGGGTTTTACGATCTCTGCGACGAGCTGGGGCTTTGCGTCTGGCAGGATTTCATGTTCGCCTGCGCCCCGTATCCGCTCGAGGACAAGGCGTTTGTGGACAATGCCACGATCGAGATGGAACAGAATGTCCGCCGCCTCCGCCATCACGCCTGCCTGGCGCTCTGGTGCGGCAACAACGAGATCGAATCGTGCGGGTTCGCCGCGGATAAGGCCGACATCGGCCACATGGCGCTCAAGCAGTACCGGCTCTTTTTCGAGAAGCGAATTCCGGAGATGCTGGCCCGGCTCGATCCGGAGCGGAGCTACTGGCCCGGCAGCCCGTATAAGGAAGCCGGCGAGCGCTACAACCCGGATTTCTGGATCGACAACCCCGGCAAGGGTGACGCGCATCTCTGGTCGGTCTGGCACGGAAAAAAGCCGTTCGAATTCTACCGCACGCAGCCTCATCGCTTCGTCAGCGAGTTCGGCTTCCAGAGCTTTCCCGAGCCGGCCACCGTGGGCACCTTCACCCAGCCGGCCGATCGCAATATCACCAGCTACGTGATGGAGGCCCATCAGCGCTGCGGCAGCGGCAACACGGTCATCATGCAGTACATGCTCGACTGGTTCCGGATGCCGACGGATTTCGATTCGACCCTCTGGCTGAGCCAGCTCCTTCAGGCCCTGGCGATGAAGATGGCCTGCGAGCACTGGAGGCAGTCGATGCCGCGCTCCATGGGCGCGCTCATCTGGCAGCTGAACGACACCTGGCCCGGCGCGAGCTGGTCCAGCCTCGACTACTTCGGCCGGTGGAAGGCGACCCACTATTTCGCCCGCCGCTTCTTCGCGCCGCTGATGGTGTCGGCCGTGGAGAACGTGGCGACCGGAGCCGTCCAGGTGCATGCCACCAGCGACCTGCGCGAGCCAGTGAAGGCCGTATTGAAGTGGAGCCTGACCGATCTCGGGGGGAAGGTGTTGCGGAAGGGGCGGAAGGTGGTGTCGGCGGCGGCGGGGCGCAATACGCCGGTCGCGCTGCTCTCGTTTAAACGGGAGCTGGCCGGGACCGGGCCCCGAAACCTGCTACTCTGGCTGGAGCTCGCGGCCGGCTCTCATCCGGTGTCGCGCAATCTGGTCCTGTTTGCCCGGCCGAAGCATCTTGAGCTTCAGGATCCGCGGATCACCCGCCGGATCGCATCGGCCGGGAACGGCTCTTTCCGCGTCACCCTTCAAGCGCGCAAGCCCGCGCTCTGGGCCTGGCTGGAGATTCCGGGGATGCACCTGGCCTGCTCGGACCAGTTCGTTTCCCTTGAAGCGGGAAGGGCCATCGAAATCACGGCGACGCCGGCCCTGGCGATGACCTTCCTACCGTTCTCCCGGGCCTTGAAGGTGCGAAGCCTTTTTGACACGTCCGCCTGAGAAAGGGCGTCGAGGCGTCTTCTCTTTTGGCCGGGTCGATCCCGCCGCACCCCCTTGACGGGTGGCCGGCTTTAGCCTATTATTCACTGATACCGAATTGATTTCCACAATGTTGAAATAAGGAGTTGGCCATGAATGCCGAATCCCTGAAGCAGATGGCGCGGAAGTATGGGGCCGACCTGGTCGGGATCGCGCCGATCGACCGGTTCAAGCCGCTGCCCCCGGAGCGGCAGCCCGCCCAGATTTTCCCCGAATGCCGCTCGGTGATCGTCCTGGGGCGACGCATTCTTCGCGGCGCGCTCCGCGGCGTGGAGGAGGGCACCAATTTTGGAAGCACCTACGCCATGTTCGGCTTCCGCTGGCTCGAGGACAACTTCCTCTCCAAAACCACCTACGACGTGACCTGCGCCCTTGAAGCCCAGGGCTTCGAAGCCGTCCCGCTGTTCGGCTACAGCATCGACGGCATGCCCACCGGGCAGCGGGTGTCGCCCGACAAGCCCGCGCCCAACGTGATTGTCGACGTGGAGTTCGCCGCCCAGGCCGCCGGCCTGGGCGAAGTCGGCCTGGGCGATTTCTTCCTCACGCCCGATTTCGGGCCCCGCCAGCGGTTCGCGCTGATTCTCACCGACGCCGAGCTGGAGCCCGATCCCGTCCGCGCCACGGCCACCTGCGACAACTGCGGCGCCTGCGTGGCCGCCTGCCCGCTCGCGGCCATTCCGTCCGACCGGCTCGTGGAAACAGGGCTTCCCGGATACACCACAAAGGTGGCGGCGGTGGATTATGCCCTCTGCCGGGCCTGTCCCAACGGAGCCATGACAGGACCGGGGCGCGGCACGCGCCCCGACCGCTGCGCCGCGGCGTGCGTTCGCGCCTGTCTCGTCCACCTGGAGTCCACCGGCCAAACCAAGCAGACCTTCGCCCATCCGTTCCGCAAGCGGGCGCCCTGGGCCCTGGACGTCTACAACCGGCCCGTGGCGCCGACCGGCCAACCCCGAAACCAGGACCGGACATGAAGCTGACCTCCGCCATGGTCAAGGATGCGGCGCGGGCGGCCGGGTGCGGCGATGTCGGCATCGCCAACATCGAGCGGTTCGCCAACGCCCCGCGCATGATGCATCCGAAAAACATCTTCCCCGAGTGCCGCTCGGTGATCACC
Organism: uncultured bacterium; assembly: GCA_903828035.1. The sequence continues at coordinate 4,764 of CAIKKV010000304.1, read as the reverse complement.
ATCGTCCAGCCCATTCCCCGCGGCTCCTACCGCGGCATCACCGAAGGAACCCACTGGGCCAACTACACCTACTACTCCTACAACAAGCTGAACACCCTGTTCCGCCCGCAAGTCACCTTCGACACCGCCTGCTTCATCGAGGATCACGGGTACGAGGCCGTGCCGGTCTATCCCGGCGTTCCGGAGCGCCCCGGCCTTCACGCCCCCGTCAAGCCCGGCCGCCCCGCCCGCGAGATCAACCTCAACGTCCGCATCGCGGCCGTGGCCTGCGGGCTCGGCGAGATGGGCTGGTCCAAGGTGTTCCTGCACCCGACCTTCGGCCCCCGCGTCCGGCTGGGCACCATCCTGACCGACGCCGAGCTGGAGCCCGACCCGCTCGTGAAGCCCGGCACGCTCTGCAACCGGTGCATGGGCTGCGTCAAGGACTGCCCTGGCGGCGCCATTCCCAGGCCCAAGGAGCGCCCGACGATCAAAATCCGCATCGAGGACCAGGACTACGAGTGGGGCGATGTGCAGATGGGCCGCTGCACGCTGACCCACCATGGCTTGAACTGGGAGGCCTCGCCGTTCCTTAAAAAGGACTTCCCGGGCCTGCGGCTGAACGTCCGCGACTCGGCCCTGTCCGAGGAGGCGGCCTACAAGCTGACCTACCCCAACGCCACCGCCTCGTGGCCGCACTCCCCCGAGTTCCCGTCCTCCTCCACCCAGCCCTACTACAACCAGATCATGAACCACTGCGGCTATTTTGCGATCTGCGGGGCCAAGGGCTGCATCCGCGCCTGCATGGCCAGCCTGGAAAAACGCAAGGCCGTCGGCCAGCACGCCTTCCCCACCGCGGTGTTCCCGCGGCCGATGTGGAAGCTCGACCCCCCGGAGACCGCCGTCACGGGCGGCATCGCCGAAGGAAAGTTCCCCGCCCTTTTCAACGACCCCGATCCCGAAGCCGGAACCTGGGCTTAACCCGGGAGCGGGGTTAGCCGCCCGAGAGCCGCCCGCTGATGGCTTTGGCGGCTTCGGCCATGCGGGCGAAAATGGTTGCCTTATGTTCCCGGGTAAGCCGGGAATCCTGCAAAAACAGGCCCAGCGCGGCCACGACTTTCCCCTTTTCACAGAGGGGAAAGCCGATGCCCGCCGTCTTGCCGCCGGTCATGGCCATGCCGTCGCGACGGATTTTCTCCAGGGCCGCGGCCAGCTTTTTCGCTGTGTCGGCTTCCGGCCACTGCTCCTTGTCCGGAAGCCCCTTGCCGGCCATGAAAGCCTGCAGCTCCTTGTCCGGCGCATACGCCAGAAGCAGCCGGCCCGTGGCGGTGCGGTAGATATCCTCGCGCATGAGGAACTGTTCGCGCACCTCGAAGACATCATCCCCGCTGGTCTGAAACAGGATAATCCGGCGGCCGTTATTGAAGACCGCCAGCAAAACCGTTTCGCCGACCTGCGACGCCAGTTTGATCATGTCGGCTTCGGCGGCGCCGATGAGATCCTTGCGGAAGGGCCCGTTCCGGGAAATAAAATAGGGCATCATGCCCAGCGTATACCCCTTGCGGGCCGCCGGCTGGTCGACGAAGTGAAGCTCAGCCAGCGTTTTGAGAATGTTGGCGCAGGTGCCCAGCTTCACGCCCATGCGCCCGGCGATTTCCGACAAGAACTTCGGCTGGTCCGGGTTTTCAGAGAGGATTTCAAGGGCCTTCAGAGCCCGGGCAATGGATTGAATCATGCCCGTATTCCATCATATAAAATTTATTTTTACAATCCGGAACCGAGCGTGCGGAACCGAGCGTCAGGGCGATCGGGATCTCGCTCCCCGCGTTTTCAAGCGCCGGGAGGCGCGAGGATCCCGGCGTCGGTTCTTAAGGCTTGTCCTTGAAAAGCACGGAGTGAAGCTGTCCGCCGGTGGCCCAGTTTTCCTTGGGCATTTCCTCGAACTGGATGGTCACCGCTTGCGCGGGCACCTTGGCCACCTGGACCATGGTGTCGGTCAGCGCCTTGGCCAGTTCGGCTTTTTGCTGCCGGGTTCTTCCGGTCCAGAGACTCACGCGTAGCAGGGGCATGGACGACTCCTTAGTTTGATTTCCCCCATTGTCGGTCTTTCCTCCGAACCGGTCAACCGCCAAGCGGTGGCGAGAGACGCGCCGCCTGAGAAGCAAAACCCATCAGGAAAGCCGACGGTATCGACCCTTCGTTGGGGCCGCGAAATTGCAATGACGAGCGGGCGGCCCCCGTGGTACTTTGACCGCCATGAAGTTCAAGCCTGACTGGGATGAGGCGAAAGCGCGGCTGACGGCCTTGTGGAACGGCGAGGAGCTGGACCGCCCCTGCCTCTTCATGACGGCCGCCTCAGGGAAGAATATCAAGGTTCCCCCCCCGCGCGACGCGGAGGCGCGGTGGCTGGATCCGGATTACGTCATCCCGGCCGGAATCGCCTCGATCGAAAACCAGTGGTGGGGCGGGGAGGCCGTTCCCTCGTTCCTGCTCATGGCGGGCTGGATGGAGTCCTTTGGCGCCCAGCCCCATTTCGACGCGAGGACGATCTGGTTCGATCCGGTCGCCACGGCCGACTTCGACTCGCCTCCCGAGTTCCGGCTCGATCCCGCGAATCCCTGGATACGCCGGTTTGAAGAGCTGTATGACCGCTGCGCGGACGCGGCGGGCGCTGACGACTTCCTGGTCGGCCAGCCCGCCATGCTGCCCGCCTCCGATATCCTGGCCGCCCATCTCGGCAACGACCGGTACCTGGAGGCCATGGCCCTGCATCCCGACTGGATCGACCTGGCCCTGCGCCAGATGACGGGGGAGCTGCTGGCCGCCCGCGTGCGGCTGCAGAAGCGGATCAGCCGGAAGCACGCCTACTGGTACGGGAACGCGGGCTGGATGCCGTTCTGGGCGCCCCAGCCCTATGTCGCCACCCAGTCGGATGTGTCGTGCATGATCTCCCCCGACATGTTCGACCGGTTTGTTGTCCCCGAATTGGAAGCCCACGGACGGGAGTCGGGCGCCATGTGGTACCACCTGGACGGGCGCGACGCCACGCAGCACCTGCCGCGCCTGCTCTCGCTTCCGTTCATGCGGGTGATCCAGTATGTCCCCGTTCCGAGCGAGGTGCCGAATGGCATGGGACAGCTGGACGTGTACCGGACCATCCAGGCGGCCGGCCGGATGGTCCATGTGGAGGTGCAGCCCGACCAGGTGAAGCCGCTGATGAACGCCCTCGACCCGGCGCTGCTGCTGCTCCACACCTGGGTGGCGAATCCGGAGGCGGGCCGCCAGATGCTGGCCGACCTGCCGCGCAAGGTGCGGGCAACGAAGATTCAATTGACGACGAAAGGATGACCATGAAAGCGGGCTTTGCGGAAATTGACATCACGCCGCCGGTGGGCACGCATAAGATCGGCTGGCTCAAGGACATCGTGAGCGAGTCGGTGCAGGACCCCCTGTTTGCCCGCTGCGCCATCCTGGAGCAGGGCCAGGAGCGCCTCGCGTTCATCCAGCTCGACCTGCTCAGCATCCGCTGGACCCAGGTGAACGACCTGCGCAAGCGGATCCAGGCCAGGTACGGCTTTCCGGGCAATCGGATCATGGTGGTCGCCACGCATAATCACGCCGGGCCCGCCGTGTCGAACATCGGCGCGGTGGCGCGGGACGAGGCGTATATCGAGTCGCTGGTGCAAAAAGGCGTCGAGCTGTTCGGCGCGGCGCTGAAGGCCCGGCGGGGGGCCGTCATGGGCTTTGGATCGGTGCTCGATTTCGAGATCGCCCACAACCGGCGCATCCGCATGCGGGACGGCACGACGAAGACGCACGGGAGCTTCAGCGATTCCAACGCGCTGTGCGTGGAAGGGCCGATGGATCCCGAGGTGGCGGTGTTCGGGGTCAAGGATTTGAAGGGGCGCTGGCTGGGCCTGCTGGCCAACTACGCCTGCCATCCGACGCATTTCGGCGACGGCACGGTGCTTTCCGCCGGCTATCCGGGCGTCTTCTCCCGCGTCCTGAAGGCGCAGGGCGTTCCGGTGGCGGTGTTCGTGAACGGCGCGGCCGGGAACATTCACCACAACAACCCGATGCGGGCGTGGAACATGGAGGCGGAGGAGGCGGGGAGCAAGCTGGCGGCCGACGCCCTGGCGGCGGTCGCGAAGATGGCGTTCACGGGGAAGTGGGCGCTGGACGGGGCGGCGGCGACCGTGCGGCTGCCGTACCGGAAGCTGACGAAGGCAGAGATGGCCGGGACGGTGCGGGGCGCGCAGCGGTTTGTGGATCCGGCGATTTACGACCGGGCCATGCCGAAGCTGGCGGCGCGGATCCGGGAGCGGAAGACCCAGCCGGCCGAGGTGCAGGTGCTGCGGCTGGGCGGGGTGATGGTGGCCGCCATCCCGGCGGAGTATTTTGTGGAGCACGGGCTGCGGATCAAGGAGCAGGCCTGGCCTGCGCATGCCCTGGTGGCGGGCTTCAGCAACGGCATGGTGGGCTATGTGCCCACGGTGGAAGCTTTCAAGCGGAGCGGGTACGAAACGACCCTGGGCCCGCCCAGCCGGCTGGCTCCCGAAGCGGGGGACCTCCTGGCCGACACGGCCTTGCGCCTGATCCGCAAGCTTGGGCGGAAGGCGACGCTGGTTGTCTGATGCGGGTTGCGGCGTTTCGGCAACGGCTTGGCGGTCGCTTTTGCGCGCTGGCGCCACCCGGCGTGGCTTCGGGGACATTAAGTCCACCTCGCCGCGCCAGTCGTCGCCATCATCGCAAAATCGTTCCGCCATTCCGTTGCTGATCGAAACG
>CAIKKV010000303.1 GCA_903828035.1 uncultured bacterium | reverse complement strand
GACCGTCTGGCACCAGGCCGACCGGTACCATGTCCCCCGCCTGGCGTTCATCAACAAGATGGACCGGAGCGGGGCTGATTTCAAAGGCGTCCTGGAGCAGATCCGGACCAAACTCGGGGCCATGGCGGTTCCCCTGCAGCTGCCCATCGGGCAGGAGGAGCGGTTCGAGGGGATTGTGGATCTGCTGGAGATGAAGGCCCTACATTTTGTCGGGGAGAGCGGCCGCACGGTCGAGGGCGGCGCGATTCCGGCCGAGATGGCCGCCGAGGCCGAGCAGGCGCGGGCCGTGATGATCGAGCGGATCGCCGAGCTGGACGAGGAGGTCCTGAATACCTACCTCGAGTCGCCCGATGTGCCCGTGGCGCTTCTGCGCGCCGCGATCCGGCGGGCCGTGATCGCCAACGCCCTGGTGCCGGTGCTCTGCGGCTCGGCGCTGAAGAACAAGGGCATCCAGCCGCTGCTGGACGCCGTGGTGGATTTCCTGCCGTGCCCGCTGGACGTGGGCGCTGTCAGCGGGACGCATCCCAAGACCGGCGAGGCTGTCGCGCGCGACGCGGACGACATGGGGCCCCTGGCGGCCCTGGCCTTCAAGCTGGCGACCGATCCGTTCGGCCGCCTGGTGTTTCTGAGGATTTATTCGGGCCAGCTGAAGAAGGGCGCGGCCGTGTACAATCCCCGCACGAAGAAGCGGGAGCGCATCGGCAAGCTGGTGCGCCTGCACGCCGATTCGCGGGAGGAGACCGAGACGCTGTTTTCCGGCGAAATCGGGGCGGCGATCGGGCTCAAAGACACGGTGACGGGCGACACGCTGTGCGCCGAACACCAGCCGGTCGTCCTGGAGCGGATCGTGTTCCCGGAGCCGGTGATCGCGATGGCCATCGAGCCGCGCAGCCAGGGCGACAAGGAAAAGCTGGTCGAGACGCTGCAGACGCTCGCGGCGGAGGATCCGACCTGCCGGATCAGCATGAACGAAGAGACGGGGCAGACGCTGCTGAGCGGCATGGGCGAGCTGCACCTGGAGATTTTGATGGACCGGATGCTGCGCGAGTTCAAGGTGCAGGCCAATGCGGGCAAGCCGATGGTCGCCTATCGCGAGACGGTGATGGCCGAGGGCCGCGGGGAATCGACTTTTGACCGGGAGATCGGCGGCCAGGTTCACTTTGCGAAGGTGGGCGTGACGGTGACGCCGGTGGGGCGGGGGCAGGGCAACCAGGTGGCCTTCCACGTGTCCACGGATCGGATTCCGGAGACTTTCCGGGACAGCTTGCGCGAGGGCGTGCAGGATGTCCTGGTGACGGGCATGCTGGCGGGTTATCCGCTGACGGATGTGTGCGTGAACGTCGTGGACGGGGCTTGTAACGAGCTCAGTTCCACCGAGGTGGCGTTTCGCACGGCCGCGGCGATGGCGGTGAGGGAAGGGATCCAGGCCGCGCGGCCGGTGCTGCTGGAGCCGATCATGAAGGTCGACGTCCTGACGCCGGCCGAATCGATGGGCGAGGTTCTGGGAGACCTGAATGCGCGGAGGGGCCGCGTGAAGGAACTGAACGCGAAGGGCAGCTTGCAGATGGTGCATGCGGTGGTGCCCCTCGCGGAACTGTTTGGTTACGCAACAGCGATCCGGTCCCTGTCCAAGGGCCGGGCGAGCTACACGATGGAGCCTCACAGCTTCGACGTGGTGCCCGAGGCGATTCAACAGGCGATGGCACACTAAAGGTGAGTGAAGAAACATGAATGGGCAGCGCATACGCATTCGATTGAAAGCTTACGATCACGGCGTGCTCGACCAGTCGGTGAACGACATTGTCGAGACGGCGCGTCGAACCGGCGCCCGCGTGGTGGGACCGATTCCGCTGCCGACGCGCATGGAGCGGTACTCCGTTAACCGGAGTCCGCACTCGGACAAGAAGTCGATGGAACAGTTCGAGGTCCGCACGCACAAGCGCATGCTGGACATCGTGGAGCCGACGGCAAAGACCGTGGATGAGCTGAAGAAGCTCAACATGCCGGCGGGTGTGGACATAACCATCAAGATATGAGTGCAGTCATGGAAGGCTTGATAGGCAGAAAACTGGGCATGACCCAGATTTACCGCGAAAGCGGCGAACAGGTCCCGGTGACCGTCCTCGAAGTCGGCCCCTGCGTGGTGCTGCAGAAGAAGACGAAGGCCGCGGACGGATACGACGCCCTGCAGTTGGGTTATCTCGACCGCAAGGCATCCCGCGCGACCAAGGCGTGCGCCGGACACTGCAAAAAGGCAGGGGCCGCGCCCCAGCGCTTTGTGCGGGAGTTCCAGTTCGCCGATGCGGACGCGATGAAAATGGGCGATCTCGTGACCGCCGCGATTTTCAACGGGGTTGAATACGTGGATGTGCAGGGCGTTTCCAAGGGCCTGGGATTCCAGGGCGTGGTGAAGCGCTACCGCATGGCGGGCGGACCGATGACGCACGGCGGCCATTCCAAGCGCCGCGTGGGTTCGATTGGTTGCCGGTCCTATCCGGGTCGGGTACATAAAAACAAGCGCATGCCGGGCCATACGGGCCACGAGTCTGTGACGCAGCAGAATTTGCGCGTTGTGGCCGTGCGTCTCGACGACAACCTGCTGCTGGTGAACGGTGCGGTGCCGGGGCCGGTGGGCGGGATGCTGGTGGTCAGGAAAGCGTTGAAGAAGGTTAAGAAAGCGTCATGAGCAGCGTCAAGCTAATCGATCTTAAGGGCGCGTCGATCGGTGCGGTCGATCTGCCCGAGGGCATGCTGGCCGACTCCGGCAAGGGAGTTCAGGCCATGCGCGACGCGGTCGTCGCTTACCGGAACGGGCTTCGGGCCGGAACGGCCAGCTCCAAGGGTAAGGGCGAAGTCGCGGGAAGCGGCAAGAAGCCGTGGAAGCAAAAGGGAACAGGCCGGGCGCGGGCGGGTTACCGCCGGTCGCCTGTCTGGAAGGGCGGAAGCGTGGCCTTCGGGCCGGTGCCCCGCAGCTATGTCCAGTACCTGCCCAAGAAGGTGATCAAGCTCGCCTTCCGGCGCGCATTCACCGACAAGGTGACCGACGGATCGTTGACGGTCCTCGAGAGCCTGTCGCTGGAAGCGCCGAAGACCAAGCTTTTTGCGGCGCTGGTCAAGGACCTGAACATCTCCGGGCGCGCGTTGTTCGTGCTCGACAAGGTGGACACCAAGGTCCTGCTGGCCGTTCGCAACCTGCCCAAAGTGACACTGGCCACGGCCTCTGAAGTCAGCACGTTCGAATTGGTCCAGGCGGGCTCGGTCATCGTGACCCGCGCGGCCCTCGAACTCCTGACGAAGCGCCTGGCGGTCGAAGGGAGCAAAGCATCATGAAGACGCTGCAGTCCATCATCCGGACGATGCTGGTGACCGAGAAGGGCACCCGGCTTCAGGGCGAAAACAAGTTCTTGTTCCGGGTGGCCCCGGACGCCAACAAGATCGAGATCCGCCACGCGGTAGAGAAGCTGTTCAACGTGCACGTGACCGCCGTCAACACCATGACGTGCGGCTGCAAGGCCAAGCGTTCGGGGCGCAGCCCCCGCGCGGGCCGCACGTCGGACTGGAAGAAGGCCGTCGTGACGCTGAAGGCGGGCGAGAAGATTGACCTTGGTTGAGCGAGGAGTGGGGTAAG
>CAIKKV010000302.1 GCA_903828035.1 uncultured bacterium | reverse complement strand
TCTTGTCCCCTTTTCCATGCGGCGTCGCGGAGCTCCGCCCTCCGTATAACATGCCTGGCAACATTCATCATCGCGTCAGGCGCCGCCTTTGCGCAGGCGCCCAAACCCGGCCCGCCGCTGACCAACGAGCCCGCCGGCGTGGCGCCCGCCTACTCGCTGGCCCAGTTCGGCTCGCTGGCCACGCCCGCCCAGGCGGACGCGGCCTTCAGCAACGCGCAGTCCCAGCTCATCGCCGCCGGCGGCGGCCTGCTCCTGATTCCCGCCGAGGCGCCGGCCGCGTGGAAACCCCGGAACAACGGCCAGGGCATCTGGCTGAATCCGGCCCCGCCCGCCCCCTCCAGCAAAGGCTGGGGCAAGGGACCGGGCGTCACCGTCATCGACTGCCGCACCGGCACCCTCAAGCTGACGCCCCCCCAGGTCACCGGCATGGAAATCCGCCGCGTCATGGACCTGCCCAAGGGCCAGAGCCTGCCGCACTGGGGCTACCAGCCCCTGGTCAGCCTCAAAAATACGGTGCTGAACGGCTCCAACAGCTATCGCGACTGGCTGCAGGAGGCCGTCAAGGCGGGCAAGGCCCGGCGCTTCTACGTCCCCACCATCCGCGGCCTCTTCCCCGGGGCCTTCATGGATGTCGCCGACTACTCCGGCATCCAGCGCCTGTATGTGCAATCCCTCGGCTACGAGGCCGAAAGGAAAATGTGGTACTTTGTCGCCGACACGGAAATCGATGTTCCCCGGGGCGCTCTCATCCACAACAAGAACCACGTTAACATCGTGCGGGCCGACACCTGGTCGCATAACGAGAACCAGACCTTCGACGTCATGATGTGGCGGCACAATTACTCCCAGGGCGACAACTATCTTATCGACGCCAAGTTCGCCTACATGGGCGACAACCACTCCTCCGTGGGCGATGAGAACTGCCTCCTCTTCGCCGCTTATGTGTACAGCGACAAAGCCATCTTCCGCGGCGCGGTGGAATCGTGGAACCCCGTGACCGGCGAGCTGGTCTACAAAGCCGGCGCCAAGGCGGATACCCTCGGCTCGGGCCGGCCGCTCATCAACCTGAATCCCGCCAAGTGGATCACCTCCGGCACAGCCTCTGTCGCCGCTCCCGGCGGCGCCCTCCTGGGCTGGGGCGGCTCCGTTTTCTCAACCAATGCCGACTGGACCTCCGACGTCATCGGCCGCTACCTCGCCATCGATGAGCCCGATGAAGTTGTGCCCGGTGGAGACAAGGTCCGGCGCTGGTGGCTGATCACCGGCTTCTCGAAAGGCTCCAACGACGTCCGGTACCTGAGCATCCAGCGGCACTGGTGGGGCGCCAAGAACGGGTGCAGCATCGGCCGGCTCTACAAGCAGGAGCACTACACCTTCAACCTCCTCCGCCCCCAACCGTTGCGCTACATCATCGCGCCCGGCGCCAACGTCTCCGACGTCTCCGAAGGCGTCCGATCCGCCGTTGTCAATGCGTCCGGCTGCCCGCGCCGGCTCCGCCTCGCCCCCTACCCGTCCGCCGGAACGGCCTTTGATTTCGCCCCCGGCGACCCGGTCGAACAGGCCATCGGCCCCGATCCCTTCAAGCCCATCCCCTTCCGCAGCTGGCTCTGGGACGCCGTTCCCGGCATTTTCAAGGCTCCCGTTTTCGACGTCGCCAATCGGGGCGTCATGCGCCACGCCGTGCTGGCGGTGGGCGGCGGCAGCGGCAGCCTCGAAGCGGACCGGGCCGCCCGCTATGACCGCAATCCGCCCTTCGACACGATGCTGCGCTTCCAGGCCTCCGCCCGCCATGGCATCCGGTTCGAAGGCGATACCGGCCAGGCGGCCCTGCTCTTCCTGCAGCCGGGCGGGACCAACAGCCCCAGCCAATCCATCAAGTGGGACGGCGAAAAACAGCGCCGTCTGGGCGTCACTCAAAACGGCCTCCTCGACCTCGAGGGCGATGCCCCTCTGAACCTGGCCGGCCAGAGCCTTTCCGACGCCTCGGCCCTGTCCGGCGGAAGCAGCCGGCCGGCCAACCTGCGGGGCGTGAAGGACATTGTCCCGGCGGGCGCCGCGGCCCTCCGCGTAACATTCAAAAAACAGGAACACGACAGCGCTTACGGGGTGATCGTCCGGCCGTCATGGCCGGCCGACTGCGCCGTCACGAAACAGGACGCCGCGGGCTTTGACGCGGCCTTCGGCGCGCCCGCGCCCGCCGGGGCCTTCATCCAATGGATTTTGATTCGATAACAGGAGGATTTTCCATGATTCTTTCCATCCCTCAGCCCGGTCTTCAATCGGAGGGGCGAGCTCCGCGAGCCCTTCCCTGGTGCCGCCTCATCCTTAGCCTCGCCGCCGCGAGCCTGGCCCTCTCCGCCCGGGCGCAGGCGCCCGTCATCGGGGGCCCCCTCACCAACGTGGCCCCGGTCGGCGTCGGCCCGGTCTACGCCCTCAACCAGTTCGGGCCGGTCAGCAACCCCGCCCAGGCGCAGGCGACCTTCACGAACGCCTCGGCCCAGCTCATCGCGTCCGGCGGCGGCGTGCTCATCATCCCGCGCGAGGCGCCCAAGGACTGGATGCCGAGGAACAACACGCAGGGCATCTGGCTGAATCCGGCCCCGCCCGCGCCGTCCAACAAAGGCTGGGGAAAAACTCCCGGCGTCACCGTTGTCGATTATCGGAACGGCACCCTAAAGATCGCGCCGCCCCAGGTGAGCGGCCTGGAAATCAGCCGCGTCCTGGACCTGCCCCGCGGCCAGAGCCTCCCCCACTGGGATTACCAGCCCATGATCAGGCTGAACAACGCCGTCCTGAACGGCTCGAACAGCTATCGCGACTGGCTGCAGGAGGCCGTCAAGGCCGGCAAGGCCCGGCGCTTCTACGTCCCCACCATCCGCGGCCTGTTCCCCGGGGCCTTCATGAACACCGGCGACTACTCCGGCATCCAGCGGCTGTACGTGCAGTCGCTCGGCTACGATACCGAAAAGAAAATGTGGTACTTTGTCGCCGACGCGGACCTCGACGTTCCCAAGGGCGCGCTCAT
>CAIKKV010000301.1 GCA_903828035.1 uncultured bacterium | reverse complement strand
TTACCGTCTAAACCCGGAGATCCCTCGACTCCGGCCCGAAGCGTGCCTCCGCTCGGGATGACAGAATAAGATCAATAAATATAAGGAAATTTGCGTTTGGCGAAACTGGCGCCAAGATGCGTAAATATATATTCCCCCCACAAACCCGGAAGCGCCCCTGTAGGGAGCTAAACGCCCGCCGCCACCAGATAGGCCCAATTGAGCAGGAGCGCGAGCGCCAGGGCGGCGATCAGCCACTTCCAGGCTTTGGTGGGGATGGCCGGCAATGTTGGCGTGGGCTTGTTCAGCAGCCACAAGAGCCAGGCCGTCATTGAGGCCAAGGCGAGCGCCGTATACACCAAGGTCATGAACGGCTGGGTGAGGAAGGCTTGCGGCAAGTGGCCCGTTGTGAAGAGGCAGAGGGCCCGGAACGAGCCGCAGCCGGGGCAGGGCAGGCCGGTCAGCTGGTGGGTCAGGCACAGGGGGCGGGCATGATCCGGCATTAGCCGGGCCATCAGGCCCAGGGCAAAGAGGGCGGGGCCCGTGGCCAGGAGTAGATAGAAAGTTGCAGGACGAACAGGACGCATAAAAAAAGGCCGCATCCGTAGGGATGCGGCCTTCCTTGTGACAGGGCTTAGAACCAGCCCTTTTTATTGGTGATGTAGGTGGCCACGAACTCTTCATCGGGCTTGGTCAGGTACATGATGCCTTCGACCAGGCCGATAATGCCCATGATGCCAGCCCCGAAGCCGCAGGTCAGCACGCTGACGAGCAGCATGATGAGCCCTTCCTGCTTGTAGCCCAGATAGAACTTGTGGATGCCCAGCGCTCCCAGAAGAATCGCCAGGATACCCGCAACCGTCTTCTTTTCAGCCCCCGGAATCTGTGTCATTGCGCACTCCTCCTTTTCGGCAAACCATAAGTCAATATGACTAAACTGTCAAGATTGCGGGAGCGTAAATCCGCTAAGATCGGCGAGGGTGATATCGGCAATATGTGTGCGGACCAGGTCGGCCTGGCTGAGGCGCTCCGCGGGAAAGGTCTGGGCCACGGCCACGCAGCGCATGCCGGCGGCTTTGGCGGCGGCCACGCCGCTGACGGCGTCCTCGACGACCGTGCAGTCGGCCGGCGCGCAGTTCAGCCGGCGGGCGGCGGCGAGGAAGATGTCGGGGGCTGGCTTGCGAAGCGTGACGTCTTCCGCCGTGACGACCGCGCCCCATTCCGAAGGGGGAAGGCCGATGGCGGTCAGGTTGGCCGCCACCTTGATCAGGTCCGCGCTGGAGGCGAGGGCGGTTTTGAAGCCGCCGGCCCGGCACGCCTTGACCAGCGCCACCGCGCCCGGAAACACCTTGAGTCGGCCGGGCATCAGTTCCAGGTAGAGCTCGTAGGTGCGTCGCTTGGCCTCGACGATGTCCAGGAGATGCCCATATTTCTCCGCCACCCCGCCGATGAAGCGGTTTTCCCCGGTTCCCACGAAGGGATGGAAATCTTCCGGCTGAACCGTCAGTCCGCGCTCCTTGAACATGGCCATGGCGGCGGCGCAGATGAGAGGCTCGGAATCGGCCAGCACTCCATCCATATCGAAAATGACGGCTTTCACCAAACCTCCACGCCCAGAAGGGCGCATAGGTCCCTGAGCGCTTCCGTGTTGTCGCCATAGGAAATGATGTAATGCTGGCCCAGCACCTTCTGGACGAAATCGGTTATGGGTACATCCAGGGTGATTTCGAGACTGGGCAGTTGCGGGGCGGGCGGCCGCCAGCCGGCCTCTTCCCAGCTTCGCGGCGTGGCGGCGGTGCCGGTGACGAGATGCAGCGCGTAGCGGCCGTTGGTGCAGGTCAGGCGAGCGAGCGTGACCTTGCCGGTTTTGACCTTGGAGACGTTCAGCAGACCCTCCCCGAACTCGCCGAAGGCGGTGGGCATGACCTTGACCGGGCCGTCCACGATCTCGGTGGGCACGTAATCGGGCACGCCCATCAGCACGCCGTTTCGCATGAACTCGTAGAACTCCATATAGGCGCCGACCTGGCCCGTGACAAACCGCGTCATCAATTGCGTCACGGCGCCCAGGACGTCGTTTTCCGGCACGGTGCAGATGTCATCCTCCTCGTGCAGGAGCATGAACGCGCCGGCGGGCGCGAATTTCATCAACTTCTTGACGCCGTCCACATCCTTGAGTGAAATAGCCTGGTAGCCCCGCTCGGCCACTTTCGCGTGGACGCCCAGGTAGAGCCGCACGCTGTTCTCGATCGTGCCGGCGGCCGGCGGCTTGGTGAACGCCCAGCGCTTGCGGAGCGCGGCGGCGAGCGCTTGAACGTCTTTCTCCGCGACCTTTTCCATGAGCTGCGCCACCTCGAGCATTTCGAAGACCTCGACTTCGGGGCCGATGGTGCCGCGCAGCGACACGCCGTCGTGAAGCGTGCCATAGAGGTTCATGTCCCGGTAGCCCATCATGCCGATCCGCGCTCCGCGCAGGAGCGCCGCGGCCCGGGCGGCCTTGGCGTAGGCCAGGACCGGGCCCAGCTCCGGCGCTTCGCCGTAGAACGTGGGCACGTACTTGAATCGGTAGCCCAGATCCTGCATCGGCTTCCGGAGCGCCGTGGTGCCGGCCTGGTCGGCGGTGGTGACAAAGCGGCCGCCCTCGCTCCAGCCGGTGAGCCCCCACAGCACCATGGGCTTGTGGCGGAAGGCATCCGCGATGGCGATGACGGCGTGGGAGGGAATCCAGCCCGCCACGCAGAGGATCAGCAGGTCGAAGTCGGACTGGCCCAGCTCGGCGATCGCCCGCGCGACATCCCGGCCGGCCGGATCGTCGCTCACGGGCGCCGTGGCCGCCAGGTCCAGGCCCTGGGCGGCCAGAAGCTGTTGGGCGTTCGAGCACTTGCGTTCAATCAGATCGCGCGGCGTATTGATTTCGCCGAATCCCACAAAACCGGCCGTGATATTTCGCATCATGGTGTTTCCCTTTTTTTCGCCTGCCCACCGCTTATCAGCGGCGGCTACCCGGATGCTTTATTCTTCCTGTAGCCGCGCCGGATACGGCGTGGTTCTTCTTCTATTTCCACAAGTTCCCAATTTCGTGAAGCGTGGCTTCCACCAGCGCCCGGCCGCCTTCCGGCCCCACCATGCCGTTCACCGGCAGGGCGCCGTAGCCGCCGCCTTGCACCGCGCGCTCCGAGGGCAGGTAGCCGCCGCGGCCGCCCGCCAGCTGAACCACGAACGTCTGCGCCGCGGGGCTTCGCGCTTTGATCCGCTGCCCGTAATCGAGGAACAGTTCGAACGGATTGGTGGCAAACACCGTGTCACCCAGCCGCAGCACGTGGAGCTCCATCGCAAAGTGCGGGTCGCGCTGCCGCGCCTCGTGCAGGTTGATGACGCCTTCGTGATTCCGCATGAGGACGAACTTCATCGACTTGTCGTCATACGGCCCGGGTCCGCCCTTCGCTTCGCGGCGTTTCATGTCGGCCAGGAACAGGGCGAAGGCCGACTGGGCGGAGCCGCTGTCCTTCGGCTCCGTGGCCCTGAGCCGGGCCAGCCCCCGGCGGGCCGCCGCCACTTCGCGGGGCGTCACCGGGCGCAGCGGCAGCGCGAGGTCCAGGACTGTATGCGAAAAAGGAACTGCTTCCCGGATTTTTTTGCGCGCGGCCGGCAGCGCCTCCAGCACGCACTCCGTCACCAGGCGCCCCTTTTCGAGCACGCCGCTTTCGTTCCAGAAATCGAAGCCCTCGCGGCCGTTCCGGGTCAGGTCGCGCGGGGACTGGTCGCCGGCCGCGCTGATCTGCGCCAGGACGAACACCTTTTGCCCCAGCCGCCGGGCCAGCTGTTTGCGGACAACGCCGAAGTAATCGGAGGAGATCTTGTATTGGGCTTCCATGATCTGGGCCGGGCAGGCGACATTCACGACCACGCCGGTCAGCTTTCTGGCGGCATCCCAGCAGTAGAGCAGGTCCACGCCGTGATCCTCCGAGCCTTCGAGCCCGAGGAAGTCCGGCTGGTCGGTCCGGCCATACATCATGGCGGTCCCGTCGGCGTAAATCGGCCGGCGGCAGTGGCCGATGGCGGCGTGGCCGAGGGCCGTGCTGATGCCGCCGGGCCGGCGGGCCTTCCAGGCGGCGACCGCGGCGGCGGCGATTTGCTTCAGCACGAAGGCCTGGTAGCGGTCCCCGGCCTCGCCCGAGGCGGGGAGCCACGGCAGGAAGGACGGCTCCGGCGCCGGGGCGGCATGCGTGTGCGTGGCGTTCAGCACGAGCGTTCGTGCGTCGAAGTCGGGCGCAAGCTTCCGCACGCGCTCCCGCACTTTTTCCTGGTAGGCGGCGGAGAGGAACAGCAGGTCCGTGGAAACCAGGATGGCCTGGGCGCCCGGCGTGCGCCCGCCGGCCGACTCCACGGCCCAGGCGGTGACGCTGAGGGGGGAGTGGACGCCCCGGGAGAAGCGGTCATAGTACTGGCCCGAGAGCGAAAGGCGCTCTTTCGGCGTGATGTCCTTCGACGACCAGCCGATCAAGAGGGGCGGCTTGTTCATGGGAGGGAGGCTCCTTTGCGGGCGGGTTCGGCGAACAGGGTGCTTGTGTTGGTGTTCAAGGCGCAATAGGCCTGATAAGCGGCCGCATAGGCCTCCCGCGTGCCGGCGGCCGGCGCGAGGCGCGCCCGGATGCGGACCATCCGGTCGCGGGCCTCTTCCAGGTTCCGGAAAAGGCCGGCGTTGACGCCGGCCAGCATGGCGGTGCCGAGGCTGGTGGTTTCCTCGCATTCCATGGTCAGGATGTCCTTCCGGCAGACATCCGCCTTGATTTGGAGCCAGAGCGGGCTTTTGGCGCCGCCGCCCAGGGAGCGGATTTCCGTGAGGGGCGTGCCCAGCCTCTCCAGCATCTCGAGATTCTCCTTCAGCATGAAGGCCACGGATTCGAGAAAGGCGCGGACGATATGGCCCCGGCGGTGGCCGAGCGTCAGGCCCCACAGGACCCCTCGGGCGTTCGGATTCATCTGGGGAGTGCCGGCCCCGCAGAAGTGGGGCAGGAGCGTGAGCCCCTCCGAGCCGGGCGGTACGGCGGCGGCTTCCGCGGTCAGCATTTCGTAGGAGGCGCCGGCGCCCAGTTCATCGCGCAACCACCGGAAGGCCATGCCGGCGGTGGGGACCCAGGGGAGCAGCGCGTAGCGGTCGGGCCGGGCGTGGCAGTAAAGCCCGACGCGTTTCAGGGGATCATAGAGGGGCTTCTCGAGGGTGGCGCAGAGGGCCAGGGCCGCGCCGGTGGTTTCTGTGACGATGCCGGGCTCGAGGTTGCCGGCGCCGATCGTGCCCGCGATCTGGTCGATGGGCGCGCCGGAGACCGGGATGCCGGCCGGGAGGCCCGTTTCCGAGGCGGCGGAATCAGAGAGGGGGCCGGCGGGCTCGCCGGGGGCCAGCAGCTCGGGCAGCTGGGCGGGGGTGATCCCGAGGGCGCTGAGCATCTCCGGCCACCAGGTCCGGCGGACGAGGTCGAAATAGAGGGTGGAGGGGTTGAGGGCGGGATCGGTGGCGTATCGGCCGGTGAGCTTGTGGAGGAGGTAGTCCGCGGGGAGCAGGAACTTCGCGGTGCGGGCGAAGAGGGAGGGCTCGTGTTTTTTCAGCCAGAGGAGGCGGGTGGCGGTCCAGGTGGGGGCCATTTCCTGCTGGCCGGTGATGCGGTAGACCTCGTCGATGCGGAAGAGGCGGCCGAGCTCCGCGGCTTCTTCGCGGGAGCGGTTGTCGAGCCAGACGATGGCGTTCCGGAGCGGCCGGCCGGCCTTGTCGAGGGCGATCAGGGTTTCGCCCTGGCTGGTCACGCCCACGGCCGCGATCTGGCCGGGGGGAATGGCGCCGTCGCGGAGGAGGGAGCCGATGACCTCCCGGGCGGCGGTCCAGTAGGTTTCGGGGTCGAGCTCGACGAGATCGGGCGCAGGCTTGAGGAGGTCGTATTCGCGGGAGCAAACGGCGAGGGCCCGCCCGTCCGTATCGAACAGGGCTCCTTTGAGCGCGGTGGTGCCGACATCCAGGGCGAGTAGGTAAGCCATGCGCTGCATCATTTCATTTTCAAGCGCTTCTGTCAGCGGCTTTTTTCCGGCATCATGGAATGGAGGTGGACGTACGGAAACGGATAGCATAATTTAACCGGAAACGTGCCCAGGGGATGGGGGGCCGCTCATGGCGGGACGGGATTGAAGGAAAAGAGGCGGGTGACGACGATGAGCGATGTCATTTACGACAGCTACATGGGCTGCGGGCCGAAACAGATCGTGCACTGGGAGCACTGGTCGAATCCCGACGCGGAGACGGAGCTCACCGGGATCGACTATTACCAGCACCCCCGGCTCTGCCGGCAGCGGATGCGGGCGTTGTATCCCCAGCTGCGGCTCGGCGTGCCCGAGACAGACGAGTCCAAGATCAGGCCCGACGACCAGGTGGACAAGAGCAAAGGCCGCTGGGGCGACTCCCACCGGGATCATTGGCAGCAGGAGGATGCCGGCCGCCGGTTCGTCTCCCGCGAGGCGATGTTGCGGTTCAGCCCGCTGGCCCAGCGGGATTTCAGCCACTGGCACGTCGTGGAGGATGGCGATTTCGGCAGCGAGGAGATCATCTACCAGCGGTACCGCAAGCAGTATCCGGCGGAGTGGGGCGGCCAGGCTCCGGCCGGGTCCTCGGCGGCTGTTTCCTTCTATAACACGATGTTCATGTGGCCGATGCTGACGTTCGGGTATGAGAACTTTCTGGAGATGAGCCTGGAGCCGGAGTTCGACCGGATCATGGAGGAGTTCGCGGAGATCAATCGCCGCGTGTTCCGCGCGTTTGCGCGTTTGCCGGTGAACTTCGTGATCTGTCACGACGACATTTGCCTGACCGGCGGGCCGGTGTGCAGCCCGGCCTGGATGCGCCGGCAGATTTTTCCGCGCTACGAGGAGTTCTGGGACGGCCTCAAGAAGGCCGGCAAAGAGGTGATCTTCATGGTGGACGGTTGCGTGGACGCCTTCGCGGACGACGTCATGGCCTGCGGCGCGCGCGGAATCATCAGCGAGCCGTATACGAACTACAAGGCGATGGCGCGGAAGCATGAGAACTGTTTCATCGCGGGCGAGGGCGACAATCGCGTGCTGATGCGGAATAATCCGGCCGAGATCCGGGCCATGGTGGAATCGATGGCGGAGACGGGCCGCATGTCCGGCGGCTACATGATGTGCATCGGCAACCACATCCCCTATAATGTTCCGGGGGATGCGGTGAAGCGGTATCTGGACCTGTCGTCCGAGCTGGCGCGGCGATAGGCAGGCGCTCTTTTCGTGGTGTGGCCCGGCGGGCCCGGTTTCGCCATCGGGGCGGGTGCGGGGAGCGCCGCGGGAGCGCTTCCGGCAAACGGGCGCGGGGGAAGACTTATGCTTGAGTCCCTGCCGTGTTCGTCTAGAATAACGGCGTATTTCAAGTGCCCAGGAAAGGATGAATATGGCTTCTATCAAAAAAGTCGGGATTTTGACGGCCGGCGGACTGGCCCCCTGTTTGAGCTCGGCGATCGGGTACCTGATCGACCGCTACACCAAGGTGGCGCCCGAAGTGGAAATCATCGGCTATGTGAACGGCTATATGGGCCTTCTCAAGGGGGAGAGCCGCAAAATC
Source organism: uncultured bacterium (assembly GCA_903828035.1). Next base: position 19,205 of record CAIKKV010000301.1, on the reverse strand, counting down.
ACCCCTGAAGTCCGCCAGAACGCCCTGAAATTGGCCGAGTTCGGCGGCAGCGCGCTGGGCAACAGCCGCGTGAAGCTGACCAACCTCAAGGACTGCCTCAAGCGCGGCCTCGTGAAGGAAGGCCAGGATCCCCAGCAGGTGGCCGCCGACCAGCTGACGCGCGACGGGGTGGATGTGCTGCACACCATTGGCGGCGACGACACCAATACGGCGGCCGCCGAGCTGGCCGCCTTCCTGGCCCGGCACCAGTACAAGCTGACCGTGGTGGGCCTGCCCAAGACGGTCGACAACGATGTTTATCCGATCCGCCAGAGCCTGGGCGCCTGGACCGCGGCCGAGGAAGGCGCCCGGTTCTTCGCCAACGTGGCGGCCGAGCACAGCGCCAATCCGCGCATGCTGATCGTGCACGAGGTCATGGGGCGCAACTGCGGCTGGCTGACGGCCGCCACCACCGCCGCCTACCGCCGGCTGCTGGACGAGATGACCTTTTTCCCGGATCTCGGCTTGGGCCGCGGCCAGCGGGAGGTGCACGCCGTGTACGTGCCGGAGCTCGCGATGGACCTGGCCGGCGAGGCGGCCCGCCTGCGCAAGGTCATGGACCAGAACGACTGCGTCAATATTTTCGTTTCGGAAGGCGCCTGCCTCGAGGTCATCATCAAGGAGATGGAGGGGCGCGGCGAAGAGGTTCCCCGCGATGCGTTCGGGCACGCCAAGCTCGACAAGGTGAACGTGGGCGCCTGGTTCGGCAAGCAGTTTGGCGAGATGCTGGGCGCCGAGAAGACCCTGGTGCAGAAGAGCGGCTACTATGGCCGCGCGGCCGCGCCCAACGCCGAGGACCGCAAGCTTATCCGGCGCTGCGCCAACAAGGCGGTCGCCTGTGCCCTCCAGGGCAAGGGCGGCGTGGTGGGCGAGGACGAGGACAAGGGCGACCAGCTGCGCGCCATCGAGTTCCCGCGCATCAAGGGCGGAAAGCCCTTCAACGCGGACCTGCTGTGGTTCAACGAGCTGCTCCAGGCCATCGGCCAGCCCAAGGGCGCGAAGGTGGACGTGAAACACTAGGAGGCGGTCATGGCTCTTCAAGGCAACATGCTGATCGGGCAGAGCGGCGGGCCCACCGTGGTGATCAACCAGAGCCTCGTGGGCGCCGTGCTGGAGGCGAAGCGGCACAAGGCGATCGGCGGCATCTACGGCGCCCGCCACGGCATGAAGGGCATCCTGGAGGAGGCGTTTGTCGATCTGCGGCGCGAATCCCGGGCGGCGCTTGAGGCGGTTGCCGCCACGCCGGCCGCAGCGCTCGGCTCGGCGCGGAAGAAGCCGACGCCCGAGGAGTGCGTCCGCGTCTTCGAGATCCTGAAGAAATACGACATCCGCTTCTTTTTCTACATCGGCGGCAACGACTCGGCCGAATCCGCCCACCTGATCGACGAGAACGCCAAGCGGGTCGGGTACGAGCTGGCCTGCTACCATATTCCCAAGACGATCGACAACGACCTCCGGGAAAACGACCACACGCCGGGGTTTGGCAGCGCCGCCCGCTTCGTGGCCTGCGCGGTGATGGGCGACACGCTGGACTGCCGGGCCATGCCGGGCGTCAAGATCGACATCGTCATGGGGCGCAACGCCGGCTTCCTGACGGCCGCCACGGCCCTGGCCCGGACGCGTCCGGACGACGGGCCGCACCTGATCTACCTGCCCGAGCGCCCGTTTTCGTTCGAGCGCTTTGCCGACGAGGTGGAGGCCGTGTACGGGCGGCTGGGCTATTGCGTGGTCGCCGTTTCGGAGGGCATCGTGGACGAATCGGGCGCGCCGATCGCGGCGAAGTTTTCAAAAGAGGTCGATTCGCACGGCAACGCGCAGTTGAGCGGCACGGGCGCGCTGGGCGACCTGCTGTCCGCCGAGCTGAAGGCCCGCAAGCCGGCCATCACGCGCGTGCGGGCCGATACCTTCGGCTATCTCCAGCGCTCGTTCCCGGGGCTGGCCTCGCCCGTGGACGCCCGCGAGGCGCGCCAGGCCGGCGTGCAGGCCGTGCGGCTGGCGCTGTCGGCCGAGCCGGCCGGCACCGTGGTGATCCGCCGGCGCCCGGGGAAGGCCTACGGCGTCCGCTTCGAGCGCATGCCGCTGGCGGCCGTGGCCCGGGAAACCCGGCACATGCCGGACGCGTTTATTGCGCCCTCGGGCAGCGATGTGACCCCCGCCTTCCTGGCGTATGCGCGGCCGCTCGCGGGGCCCCTTCCGAAAACAGGCGTTTTGAAGGCCGTGCCGGTCCGCAAGCGGGGGAGCGTGAAGTGAGAGGGAAGAAGGACATTGTGCCATGCCGTCCCAAGTGGAAGGGGACGATGACCGACCGCGAGCGGTATAACGCCCAGATGCACTACCAGCCGTTCGACCGCTGTTTCAACATGGAGTTCGGCTACTGGGAGGAGAACTTCACGGAGTGGGACCTGTTCGTGAAGAACGGGATCACCAGCAACGGGGAGGCGGACCGGTTCTTCAACTTCGACCGGACGCACGGCGTCGGGGCGAAGGTCTGGATGAACCCCGCCTTCGAGCACAAGGTCATTTCGGAGACGGGAACCACCCGGATTTTCCAGAACGGGGACGGGCTTCTGGCCGAGGTCCCGCTCGACGGGCATGACACCATCCCCCACTACATCAAGGCGGCCATCGTCACGCCGGAGGACTGGAGGCGCTGCAAGGCGGAGCGGTTCCGCCGGGACGACCCCGCCCGCGTGCCCGACGTCGAGGCGCTGAAGCGGGCGCACCCCGAGACGCGCGACTATCCGCTGGGCATCTCGTGCGGCTCCATGATCGGCCGGATCCGGGACATGCTGACGTTCGAGGGGCTGGCCTACGCGTGCTACGATTACCCCGAGATGGTGGAAGACATGGTGGAGACCTGCTGCGTGCTGGTGGAGGACGCCCTCGACCGGCTGCTGCCGCACTTCGCGTTCGATTACGCGTCCGGCTGGGAGGATATCTGCTTCAAGAACGGCCCGATCGTCTCGGTGGATTTTTTCAAGAACGTGGTCATGCCGCGCTACAAGCGGATTTCGAAAAAGCTGAAAGCGGCCGGCATCAAGCTGTGGTGGATCGATTGCGACGGCGACGTGCGCCCGATCCTGCCGTACATGATGGAAGGCGGGGTCAACTGCCTGTTTCCGTTCGAGGTCAACGGCTGCGCGCATCCCGCCGAGCTGCTGAACGAGTACGGCAAGGATCTCCGGATCATGGGCGGGTTCGACAAGATCGAGCTGGCGAAGGGCCCCGCGGCGATCCGGAAGTACATGGACACCCTGGTGCCGCTGGTGGAGCGCGGCGGGTACATCCCGTTCTGCGATCACCGCTGCCCGCCCAACGTCAAGCCGGCGGACTACCTGTTCTACCTGGACCTGAAAGAGCGCATGTTCGGCCTGAAGGCGTAGGCCCGGCTACCAGCCGTAGAAGCGAATGCCGGCGACGGCGTTCAAATCAAGTTCCACTTCGGGCGACAGGTCCAGCACCGGCGCGATCTCGGCGAAGAGCTCGATGTTTTCCGCGTCGAGGAAGTAGGACAGTCCCGCAGGAAAGCGGAGCCCCGGCTCGTAATCGCCGTCGTCGGGGCCGTTGATCCGGGCGCCGAGGCCGGTGGCCAGGGCCAGCGAGGGAAGGTTGAAGAAGCGGCCGAACTCGAAAATGTGCAACACGTAGTCGGCCGTGCCCTGCACCGAATAGCCGCCGGCCGGATTGACGCCCAGCCCCAGCACCCAGGCCTCGTCCTGGTCGACCCAGAGCTTGGCGGTCGCGCCGACGGGCTCGCCGAGCGTCACCCCGTAGCCGGGGCCTTGAACGGCGGCAGGCGACGGGGCGGGCAGGAGAAGGAAGCCGAGGAGGAGAAGAAGGAAAAGGCGCATGGGGTGTCCGTTAGGTGTGGGCTGGGGTGGCGTCGGCCGGTTTCCGGGTCCGGCCGGAATGGACTTCCAGGGTCCTGGCCGTGGGCGGGAGGGCGCGGATAAAGAGCGCGAGCGGGCAGTTCGCGTGGCGGCCGCATTCGCCCTGGCAGAAGCGGGCGCGGACTTCCTCGGCGAACCGGTCAAAGTGATGCTGGAGGAAATCCTCCGTGGCGGCGTTTTCGCCGACGTCGCGGCCGACGCGCTCGCTGAGGAACCATTTATTCTCCGCGAGGGCGTGGTGGAGATGCTTCCGGAACTCGGCCATGTAGCGGCTGAACTCCGGGCAGGCAGGTTGGGGCGACGCACACATAGTTGCAATTCCGTTGCGTTGAAATTGTTTTAATCGTACCACAACCCTTGCCGAAAGTGTATAGTCAATTTGTGTTGAGACGGGAGGAACGGCATGAAAGCGGCAGCAGCGGCAAAGCATGGCGAGGGAGAGGCGACAGCCCCCCTGTTATGCGAGGTTTCCTGGGAGGTTTGCCAGCAATCCGGCGGCATCTACACGGTGTTGCGGTCCAAGGCGCCGGCCATGATGAGCGTGTGGGGAAGCCGGTATTGCCTGGTGGGCCCCTGGAACCCCCAGCTGTCCCCGGTCGAGTTCGAGGAGACCAAGGCGACGGGCGAGATCGCCGCTGCCGTCCGCGAGCTCCAGGGCAAGGGCTTCGTCGTCAAGACCGGCATCTGGCTGGTCACGGGGCGGCCGCGGGTTGTGCTGGTGGATCCGCAAAGCGTCATGAGCCGCCTGTCCGAGGTCGAGTACCTGCTGTGGGAGCACCATCACATCGGCCTGCTCGGCGCGGAGCCGCTGACGCACCAGGTGGTGGCGTTCGGCTTCCTGGTGGGCGAGTTTTTCCGCGCCCTGGCGGCCGCGGCCGCGGGCCGGCGGATCATCGGCCATTTTCACGAATGGATGGCCGGGACGGCCATTCCGGAATTGCGCCGGGAGCAGGTTCCGGTCGGCATCGTCTTCACCACCCACGCCACGCTGCTGGGGCGGTACCTGGCCATGCAGGACTCCGGGTTTTATGATCATGTGCCGTTCGTGGACTGGCGGGCGGACGCCCGGCGGTTTAACGTGGAGCCGCAGGTGCTGCTCGAGCGGGCGGCGGCGCACGGGTCCCACGTCTTTACGACGGTCAGCGACATCACCGCGTTCGAGTGCGAGCACCTGCTCGGGAGGAAGCCCGACGTCATCCTGCCCAACGGCCTGAACATCCAGCGGTTCGCGGCCATGCACGAGTTCCAGAACCTGCACCGGATCTACAAGGAAAAGATCAGCGAGTTCGTGATGGCCCACTTTTTCCCGAGCTACACCTTCGACCTGGACCGGACGCTGTACCTGTTCACCTCGGGCCGCTATGAGTACGTCAACAAGGGCTTCGATTTGTCGATCGACGCCATGGCCCGGCTGAACGAGCGGCTGAAGGCGATGCCCGACGCGCCGACGGTCGTGTTCTTTATCGTCACCCGCCGGCCCAGCCGCTCGGTGAATCCCGAGGTGCTGCAGAAGCAGGCCGTGCTGCAGGAGATCCGGAGCACCTGCACGGCGATCAAGGACCAGATGGGCGAGCGGCTGTTCAAGGCCTCGGCCGAGGGGAGCTGGCCGCGGCTGGACGAGCTGGTGGACGAATATTGGCGGCTGCGGCTGCGCCGCATCCTGCTGGCGTGGAAAACCCCGCGGCTGCCCGCCGTCGTGACCCACGACCTGGAGGACGACCGCAGCGACGAGGTGCTGAACAAGATCCGGGCGTGCGGCCTGTTCAACCTGCCCCAGGACCGGGTGAAGATTGTCTATCATCCGGACTTCATCTCCTCCACCTCGCCGCTCTTCGGCATGGATTACGACCAGTTTGTCCGCGGCTGTCACCTGGGGCTGTTCCCGAGCTATTACGAGCCCTGGGGCTATGCGCCGCTGGAGGCGATGGCCCTGGGCGTGCCGGCGGTGACGAGCGATCTGGCGGGCTTCGGCACCTATGTTCTGCGCGAGATGGAGGGGCTGCACCTGCACGGCATGCGGGTGATCCGCCGCCGCCACAATTCCTATGCCGATGCCGTCCAGGAGCTGACGCACGTCTGTCTTAATTTCGTCAAGCTGAACCGGCGCGAGCGGATCACCCTGCGCAACGAGGTGGAGGGCGCGTCGGACGAGTTTGATTGGAGCCACCTGTCGCGGCATTATGCCGAGGCGCATGAGCTGGCCCTGCTCCGCTCCTGATTATTCGTCCTGCAGGAACAGGCCGCTGAGCCGGCGCAGGTCCTGGGACGCGGAGGCCCATAGGAGCGCCCCGGCGGGGACCTCGGCGGTGACGGCTTTGCCCTCGAGGGAGAAGGAGGTGGCGCTTCCGGTGACGGGCTCCCGGATCAGCTCATCGTTATAGGGGCGGACGGCCCGGGCGTCCGGAAAGAGCAGCCATCGCTTGTCGATCGGCATGCGGTAGCGGACGACCAGGTTTTTCCCGAGGCACTCGCTGCACGTGCCGCGACCCTCGCAGGCCCGGCAGCGCTTGCTGCCGGCGCATTCGGTGCAGGTTTTCCTGCCGTGACAGGTGGGGCAGGGATTCAGGTAGCGCCCCTGCCCGTGACAGGTGGGGCAGTCCGCCGTGCGGCCCATGCCCCGGCAGCCGGGACAGGCGCCGGATCCGTGGCAGGTTCCGCAGTTTTTCCGCCCGGAGCCGTCACAGCTGGCGCACGGATAGCGAACCGTGTTATAGACGCCTTTGGCCCCGTTGCAGCGCAGGCACTTGACTCGCGACTGGGTGTTGTTGGGGCCCCGCAGGCCGTCCTTGTAGCCCCGGCCGCCACAGGAGGGGCAGGGCTCGAACTTCAGTTCCTCCCGGCCGTTTCCGGTTCCGTTGCAGGCGGGGCAGAGGAGGAAGCGGTGGCCCTTGCACTCCATGCAGAAGCGCGCGCCCTGGCAGGTTTTACAGATGCACTGCACGCAGGCGATCCAGTCTCCCCCCTGGCCCTCGCAGGCCTTGCAAAGCCCGGTTCCCGCACAGGTCTGGCAGGCCAGGCGGCCCTTGCAGGTGGGACAGGATCCATCGGAACAATTCGTGCACAGGGCCCCGATCAGCAGCAGGATGCGGTGTTCGGCCGGAAGGTGCTCGGCCCAGAAGGGATCGCTCATGTCTTCGCCGCGAAGCTGGCCCTTCAGGGTGGCAAGATTGGCCGAGGCCTGGATCAGGTCGCCCGCCTTCAGCTGCCGGACATATTCATCGAACAGGGCTCCGGTTTTGTCGCTGGGCTCCAGCGAAAAGACCGCTGTCGCGCCTGCATTTGACGGGACCTGAACCGCGGCTTGTTGAACGGAAGACGCTTTGACCGGCTCGGCCTGCCTGGAACACCCGCAGAGGAAAAACAGGCCAGCGGCCAACCCCAGCAGATGCCCAGAGGATGTGAGTTTGCGGAGGATCGTCATGGTTCGTTTAATTATAACTTATTTGGCTGTCGATTCGCAATCTTTGCTTTCTGCGAGCAGCCAGCGGGTGAACGGTTTTCCAGATACGGTGAGCGTTCGGGCGGCCAAATCGGAGAGATCGACCGCGAAAAGGCGGGAGCCGGAAGAGGTGTCCACGCGAAGCGCAACCGCCTCGGCGGAGGAAAGAAGGCGATTGTTTTCGCTGACGGGCAACAGCGCGACGTTGGTGACCAGGCCGCGACCTGAAAGATCGTAAACGGTTGGGAAGCAGACGGTTCCTCCGATATGTCGGCGGAGGAGGAAGGGAACCTTGTCCTGGGTGGTGTAGCCGAGGCCGCTGCCGGTGACAATGGCGTCGCCGGGCGCGTCCCCGACCGCCCAGATGCGCCAGCAGGTATCGGTGCCCAGGGTAAAGGTGAAGGGAATGGGGCGTTGTACGGGCGCTCCTTCCTGCAACCCGGTCAAATGCGCATAACCATCGGGCTCTTTGAGGGGCGCCTCTCTGGATTGCAGGCCCGGCGGCCCGGTTAACGCGCCGCGCCCGTGAACGATCCAGTCGGTCAGGCCCGTTTCGCTGCGGGTGACGGAAAAGACGTCGATCAGCAGGTCGCCGGTCAGGATCAGGAAGCGGCGGAGTTGGGTTCCGGGGTAGGCGCCGCCGGAAAGGGCCAGGACGCCGGAGGCGGCGGGGGTGTCTGAATAATACAAAAGCCGTCCGGTATCCGGCCGCTGATCGCGCCCGTTGAGGACCACGGTGTTGTGGGCCACGGTGGTCCGGCACCAGGTCTTGTACTCCGGCACGCTGTAGGAGATGCGGCCGGGATCCAGCAGCAGCTCCCGGCCGAGGGCGTAGAGAACGAGGTTCAGCTTGTCCGGGTGGCCGTGGCTGTCGCCGTGGATCCCGTAGTCGAGCATGAGGCAGGCGGCCGCGCTGCCGGAGCCCCGGCGCAGCACGGCCACGCCAATGCCCGCCAGGTTCGTGCTGCCAAGGAGGGCCGGGTTTCCGGCGGCCAGCGAGGGGTCGTTGAAATAGCGGGCGCCCCATTCAAAGCATTTTTTATGGGCAGCCAGCGAGAGGGGGTCGCTGTCGTGAAACACCGGGCAGCGCCCGTCGGGGTAGGCCAGCTGGAGCGGGCCCAGCCACAGGCTTTTCAGGCGCGCATCCCCGGAGAAGTCGAGCCCGGCGGTCCGCGCGGCGTCCAGGGTTTTCATGATGGCCTGAAGGGCGTAGAAATGATAGGCCAGCGCGCCTTCGTACCAGAGGCCGTCGGCGGTGACCGAGTGCTCCAGCTGCCAGCGCAGCCCGGCGCCGCCCTCGAGGCCGCGGCGCAGGAGGGCTTCATCGCCCAGCGCCAGGCCGGTGACGGTGTAGGCCGCGTTGAACCAGGTCTGGTGGTTGTTCCGGCTGCCGGCGAAGGCCTCGAGGGCGCACAGCTCGCGGGCCGGCAGCCGGAAGAGCTGCTTTTCGATCAGCGCGCGGTCTTCGGCCGAGAAGCAGGCCGCGTCGGCGACCAGGTCCCACGCCCCGGCGAGGGTGATGAGGCTGACGGCTTCGTCCAGCAATTGACAGAACCGGCGCCCTCCCACCACGGCAAGCAGGCCGGTGCGGCCCCAGCGGTCGTGGCGGGTCAGGGTGGGCCATGTTTGGGCGAGGCTGAGCAGGGCTTCGCGCACGGGGGCGGCGTATGTGAGCTCGCCGCTCACGGCATAGGCGGTCGCCAGCGTCTCCAGGTTCTGCTCCAGTTCGTTGTAGAGCCGGGTGCGGTAGGCGGCGGCGGTTCGCTCGTCGGTAAAGACGCGTTTGCATTTCGGGCACACATGCCGCTCATCTGTTTCCGGCCGGAGGGTGGAGCCGTCGCCCGGGCAGGCGTAATAGAAAATCCAGTCGCCTTCCTTGACGGGAACCGTGAGCCCTTTTTCAAGAAGCTTGCCGGCCCGCCGCACAATGTTGGTCCTATCCGCGCCCCGGGCCGGATCGCTTTTCAAGGCCGCCAGTTCCGCGGGAGAATAGAGAACGCGCGGCCGCGGCGGGAAGGTGAGGGCGGGGGCGGGATCGCCCAGGCTGGCGGTGGCAGCGAAAAGGAGAGGCAGGAGAAGGCAAAGAGGGTTGTAACGTCTCATTTAAACAGAATAAGCGGCGGTTGCTTCAAGTGCAACTCGCAACCACGGGACCGCAGTTCCGGCCTTGAAATAGTGGTCGTCGTCGAAATTGGCATATGTCCCGTAATCCTTGGGATCCAGGTCCCCGGGAAGCGGCGCGGAACACCGCTTGGAGGGGTCTGTGAAGTTCGGCATGAAGGTCACCTTGAACCGGGTCCGCGCCCCCGCCCGGGTGTAGGCGTTGCGGATGAGGGCGAGGTCCGCTTGCCGACCGCCCTCCGTGACCAACAGCGGCCGGGGCGCCAGCGCGGCCATGAGGTCGGTGTAGTCGAACCAGCGGAGGAAGCCGGGGATGTAGTGCCAGGGCGCGACGGGCGTCATGCGGGTGGCCAGGATCCGCTCGCGCCAGGAGGAGGCGTGATTGTTCCAGACCACCGCGGCCAGGCGGGGCTCGACGATGCCGAGAAGCAACGCCGGCTTGGCGCCGAGCGAAAAGCCGCACGCGGCGATGCGGTCCGGGTGGACTTCCGGCCGCGTGAGCAGCCACCGGAAGGCCGCCCTCTTCTGGAACACGGAAAGCCCCTCGTAGCTGCGGCCGAGCCAGGCCAGGTTTTCGGCCTGCCGCCTCCAGTCCGGCCGGAGGGGATCGTGGAGGGAGCCGGTGCCGGGATTGTCAAACGCGACGGCGATCATGCCGGCGCGGACCACGTGGAGCGCCATCTGCTGGCGCGCGTCCTGGAAAACGGCCTTCCAGGGATCGGGCACGGGTTCCCCGCAGAGGCCCTCTTTGGGGTGGTCGGTGCCCGGAAAGCAGAGGACGCACGGGGCCGGCCGGGCGGCGGAGGCCCCGTCGGGGATAAGCATTAAAAAGGGGACAGCGCTGCCCGGCTCGGGGTAGAGCTCCCAGGCCTGCAGGCGGTAGCCGGGCCGGGGTTCCTCGCGAATCAGGCGAGGCGGGGGTTGGCGGGGCACGCGGGGGAAGGCGAGTAGCCGGATGAGCTTCCGCCGGACCCGGGCCTGCCAGGCGGTGAAGGCGGTGGCGCTCCGGGCGGGATCGTAGGCCAGCACGGGCGGACGGCGGAACAGCTCGGCCGCGAAAGCGGCGGTCATCGTCTGGCGGGCGGGTTCGGGAGGGCGTCGCATGGGGAGAGGCTAAAACGGGCGCCTGCCGCCGTCAACGGTTTTATGGCTCCGCGCGATCAGGCTGGCTCGCCGATCCCGGAGTTGATAGAGTGAGCGGCGCACAGGAGGAGCCACCGGATGAAAAAATGGATTGGACTGTGGATGTGTGCCGCGTCGGCCCTGGTTTCTGAAGCGGGATTCGACTGGATGCCGCCGGAGGCGACGAACGCGAGCCTCGGCGCCGCAGGCGAGGGAGGCGGGATCGTCCCGGACATCACCATCACCCCGACTCCCAAGGCGACCGCAAACCGGGCCGCCTTCACCAACGAATACGTGATCGACCTGAAGGCGTTCGGCATCAGCAACGAGGGCACGCGTCCCGTTGAGACTTCCCTCGGAATCAACCGGGCGCTGCAAGCGGCCGGGACGTCGGGCGTCAACCGGATCGTGTTCCCCAAGGGCGTCTACCTGATCGGCGAAACCAACCCGGTGGTTATCAATCTCCAGGACACGATCATCGATCTCAACGGGGCGACGCTGCAGATCCAGTCGAACGGATTGCTGAAATACGCGGTCGTCGTTTTCGAGGACGGCGCCCGCAACGTCCGGCTTTGCAACGGAACGCTGAAGGGCGACCGGCAGACGCACGACTATCTCACCGTCAAGGGCACCCACGAGTGGGGTGCCTGCCTGTCCTTCGCGGGCGGGCGCGACCTGGAGGCGGACCACCTCCGGCTGATCGACGCCACGGGCGACGGCGTTTCCTCCGGCACGACGGGGGCGCGGACCCGGCCCGACCTGCTCGCGAAGATCATGCACTCCGTTTACATCAGGGACCTGGAGCCGGGCGCCTTTTCTGAAAAAGGGACAAAGGCCGAGAGCGCGACGAAGATGAGAACGATCAAGCCGTACGCGATCGCCGCCTGCGGGGGCGCCTTCGAGTTCGGCTATTCGGCCGGCATGATGGGCTACCCCTTCATCCGGAGCCGCCAGTACCAGGCCTGTTTTTACGATAAGGGCATGACGTTCCTGGGGAAGAAAAACCTTCTTCAATACCGCAAGGCGGTTGTTCCGGAGGGGGCGGCCTTCATGCACCTGGAGTTCAACCAGCCCTCCGTGTCCGAGGCGCCCGCGCATACGGGGGCCGCCAAGGGGTGGATCGCGCGGATCACCAATTTCAGGCCGCCGGCGGACGTCCACTTCCACCACAACCTTGTCTCCAATGACAGGCGGCTGGGGATGGCGTTTTGCGGAGGCCAGCGCTGGGTGATCGAAGAGAACCTGTTCGAGGGCAACGGCGGCACGGCGCCCGCGTTCGGCGTCGACTTCGAGGACGGATGGGAGCTGATGCAGGATGTTGTTTTCAGGAACAACCGGTTCAAGGGCAACAAGGGCGGCGACCTGGTCGTGTGCGCGGGCAGCGAGCTGCTCTTCGAGGGCAATGAGTTCGAGAAGGTCGTCTCGCTCGCGGGCCGGCCGCACAATTACGAGTTCAGGAAGAACCGGTTTTTGGGCGGCGTGCACTATGAGACCCGGACGGGCGTGGCCTCCATCCACGACAACGTCTATTCGAATGGCCCCGTGACCGTCAGCTTCGACACCAAGGCGGTGTCCGACGGCTTGTTCCGGGCGGAGGGACAAACAGTCGCCACGCCCCCGCTTCTCCTGGAGAACGAGACGCTGGTCGACATCGGCAAGCTGACCGGCACCTATTTGAACTTTTCGGACAGCACGATGAAGGGCGTCAAGATGGTGGCCGGCAAGGAGACCCGCCTGATCCGGCTGAAGAACGTCTCGTTTGCCGACTGCTCCATTTTCTACGAGACAAACGGGCCGGCCGTGAAAACGGTCATCGAAAACGCCACGGGCGAATGCCGGGAGGAAGGTCCCGGCCTGAAGCGTAAAAACGCATCAGCCCCCTGACCGGGTGACTCAGAAGATTTCCAGCTCGTCGGCGGAGGGCAGGGGCGGGAAGGAGGCGGCCGGCGCGGCCTGGTACCAGTAGGCGACGGAGGCGATGTCGTCCTGGAGCGTCAGGTAGCGGCCGTCGCGCCGCCAGCCCAGCGCCTGGATGGTGACTTTCAGATCCTGCTCGAAGCGGACCGGATCCGCGATATGCCAGCGGTACATGCTGAAGCGCGTGTTGGCCTCGTAAACGCCGTTGGGCCGCACGATGTGCGGCACGCCGGTATAGGGGCCCGTGAACTCCTGGTACTGGGCGGTGGCCTTGTTCTCGAAGTTGTAGGAGCCGCAGAAGTAGTCCTCCGTGCCGGTCCCGCAGAGGGTCGGGAACCCGGTCGAGCCGGCCACCACTTTCCCGTCGGAGAGCTTCGGGTCGGTGTCGCCGTCCAGGTAGAACTTGATCTCGCCCTCGCCCCACCAGCCGTTGTTGTTGACCTGCCAGGCCATGTAGGTGCCGGCGTAGTGGCCCTTGCCCTGGACGCCGTCGAGGAGGGTGTAGACATCGCCGTCTTTCAGGGGGTTGACCCGCCGGAACTGCGCGTGGAAATAGGCGGCATCGGCCGGCACGGTGTTCAGGGCGTAGTCGATCTGGAAGTACACGCGCTTTGATTCGGTCCTGTTAATGTTTTCCAGCGTCATGCGGATGCGCTTGCGGAACGGCATGGGCCAGTAGCAGTTGAACGCGTTGCCGGGATTGACGCAGACCGCCAGGGAGGTGATGGGCGCGTAGACCTTGTAGCTGGTGTAGGCGGAGGCGAAGAAATCGCCCACCGGGCACTCGACCGCCGGCAGCTCCGAGCCGTCGTAGTAGATGCGCAGGAGGGTGGTGCGGTAGTCGCCCGTAGGGGTCATCCAGATGTGCTGGATGCTGCCCGGCCCCTCGATGTCCGCCAGCACCAGCGTCTCGCCGGGCGGGATTGCGTCGCAGGGGTGGATCTTCCAGCCCTGCCCGAGGGCGCGGCCCGCGCCGCTGGGCTTGCCATGCTCGTCCAGCGGCGGGCATTCCCGCGCCCCGCCGGACTTGGCCCCGCTCCGGTTTTCGCTGCAGATCGAGCGCGTCCGGGCATTCGAGAGGAGCGCCAGGTTGGACAGGTTGCACATCAGTCCGTCGAATGTTGGTTTAATCATTTTTTCTCCGTAAAGACGAGGGTTGATCGGTTACGCATACGCGCCTGACCAAAGACGTTCAATGAAAAGGGACAGGGGCAGCACGTCAATAGGGCCCACCCGCCGGGGGCGGGGCTCCAGGCACACGCAGACATATTGGCGCAGAAGGGACTCTTCGGACAGGGCCATAAGCCCCTTAAGATCGTTCGCCGACACCGTGGCCTTGGCTTTGACCTCGATGGCGGTGTGATCGCCGAGGATGAAGTCGACTTCGAAGCCCGACGTCGAGCGCCAGAAGGCCAGGGGTTGCGCGGACCCGTAGTCGATCCAGGCGCTTAATTCATGCATCACGTAGGTTTCGACCGCATCGCCATATTCGGGAGTCCCCGCGACCACCGTTCTGCCTTGGAGGACTCGAACAACCCCGGGATCGGTGAAGTAATATTTTGAGGACATGAGCGGCTTTCGCTTGAGCGTCGCTTTCCAGGCGGGAAGTTCACGCACCAGCAACGTGTCCTTGAGGATGTCGAAGTATTCGTAGATGGTCGAACGGGGCACCTGGGCGTCGTTGGCCACATTGGTGAAGTTCACGATCCGGGCGTTGCACAGGGCTGCCACCCGAAGAAACCGGCTGAAGGCCGGTACGTTCCGGGTGACGCCTTCAGCGACAATTTCCTCCTGCAGATAGGCCCCCGCATAGGCAGCGAGGTCCGCGTCCGCATCGGTTGAAAAGTAGATGCCCGGTAAAAGGCCGGCGTGAAGAGCCCGGTGCAAATCGAAGCGGGAGCCCAATTCGGAGGCCACGAACGGGTGAAGATGCTTGATCCGGGCGCGCCCCCCCAACAGGTTCACGCCGCCATGCCGCAGCTTGCGAGCGCTGGATCCCGTTAGCAGGAAATGAATTCCCCGCTCCTCGATCAGGCGATGCACGTCGTTCAGAAGGCCGGGCAGACGCTGGATTTCGTCGATGACCACCGCTTTCTCATCCGCTCCAATTTCTTCACCGATCCGCGCGGGTCGCTGGTTCAGGGCCAGAAACACCTCTGAATCGAGCAAGTTGTAGACCCGTATATTCGGAAGGGTTTGGCGGATCAGGAAACTCTTGCCGGACTGCCTCGGGCCGAACAAAAAATGAGATTTCTGTTGAAGGAGGGCGGGCAAATCCAACTGGCGGGCAATAAAGGACGTTTCCGCAGTGCGCATACCATCACCTCTTTCGCCATTTATCATGCCAAATGACGACTAAGGCGTCAAGTGGATTTTATCAGCGATGCCATCGCCTCCTGAACGAACAAATTGATGAAAATTTAGTCATTATATTAGCAGATTTTGTGTTTTTCACAATGACCTGCTGGAGCTTGACGTGCGTGATCATCCGTAGAATCAGGCTCGACATGGCCGTTCTTTTCCGTATCCTATTTAGGCTTACAAATAAGCTAAGAAGAAGCCTTAGGAGATGCTGATGAACGATTTCACCCAGGTTGCCAATACCATTCGCGGGCTCGCCATGGACGGCGTGCAGAAGGCCAAGTCCGGGCACCCCGGCATGCCCATGGGCATGGCCGATGTGGCCGCGGTCCTCTATCTCAAGCACATGAACTATTCGCCGGTCGAAACGAACTGGCCCGACCGCGACCGCTTCGTGCTGTCGGCCGGCCACGGCTCCATGCTCCTGTATAGCATGCTGCACCTCGCCGGCTACGACCTGCCCATGGACGAGCTCAAGAAGTTCCGGCAGTGGGGCAGCAAAACCCCGGGGCACCCTGAATACGGCCACACGGCCGGGGTCGAGACCACCACGGGCCCCCTGGGGCAGGGCATCGCCAACGCCGTCGGCATGGCCATTGCCGAGCGCATGCTGGCCGAGCGCTTCAACACGCCCGACTGCGAGGTGGTCAACCACCACACCTTCGCGATCTGTGGTGACGGCTGCATGATGGAAGGCATCTCCCACGAGGCCTGCTCGCTGGCCGGCCACCTGGGGCTGAGCAAGATGGTGCTCATTTACGATTTCAACCAGATCACGATCGAGGGCAAGACCTCCCTGGCCTACAGCGACGATGTGCGCAAGCGCTTCGAGGGCTACCGCTGGAACGTGCTGGAGATGGACGCGCACGACCTGGCGCGGATCGACCAGACGCTGAACGAGGCCAAGCTGGAGAAGGCGCGGCCCACCCTGATCATCGCCCACTCGACCATCGGCAAGGGGGCCCCCACGCTGGCGGGCTCGCACAAGTGCCACGGCGAGCCGCTGGGCGAGGAGGAGATCGCCGCCACGAAGAAGGCGCTGGGCCTGCCCGCCGAGTCGTTTTATGTGTCGCCGGACGTGCGCGACATTTTCGCCGCCCGCGCCAAGGAGATGGAGAAGCGCCTGGCGAAGTGGAAGGACCTGATGCGGATCTACCGGGAAAAATACCCGGAGCAGGCCGGGATGTGGGAGGTGTACCAGAAGGGGCGCATTCCCTCGAACCTCGAGCAGCAGATGCCCGAGTTCGATCCCTCCAAGCCGGTGGCCACCCGCAACGCCTCGGGCCTGATCATGCAGAAGCTGGCCAAGGCCCTCCCGTTCTTCGTGGGCGGCGCGGCCGACCTGGCCCCCAGCACCAAGACCTACATCGACGGCGGAGGGGACATCGGTCCCGGCTCGTTCAAGGGCGTGAACTTCCACTTCGGCATCCGCGAGCACGGCATGGCGGCCATCATGAACGGCGTGGCCCAGCACGGCGGCTTCCGGGTGTTCGGCTCCACCTTCTTCTCCTTCCTGGATTACTGCAAATCCTCGGTCCGCCTCGCGGCCATCATGAAGCTGCCGGTCATCTATGTGTTCACGCATGACAGCTTCTACGTGGGCGAAGACGGGCCCACGCACGAGCCCGTGGAGCAGACCATGTCGCTGCGCCTGATTCCGGGCATGACGGTGATCCGGCCGGCCGACCCGACCGAGACCAGCGCGGCCTGGCTGACGGCCCTGCGGCACAAGGACGGCCCCGTGGCGCTGCTGCTGAC
The DNA here is from genome assembly GCA_903828035.1 of uncultured bacterium. The sequence continues at coordinate 2,558 of CAIKKV010000301.1, read as the reverse complement.
CCGCCAGAACCTGCCCGTGCTCGACCGCAAGGTGTTCCCGCCCGCGAACTCGCTGGAGAAGGGCGCCTATACCCTGTGGGACAGCGCGCCGGGCGAACCGGAGCTGATCCTGATCGGCACGGGCTCGGAAGTGTCCCTGGCCCTCGACTCCGCCCGCAAGCTGGCCGCCCAGTGCCGCGTGCGCGTGGTCAGCATGCCGTCGTGGGAGCTGTTCGAGAAGCAGGGCGAGGCCTACCGCAACAGCGTGCTGCCGCCGACCTGCCGGAAGCGGCTGGCCATCGAGGCCGGCTCCACGCTGGGCTGGCAGAAGTACACCGGCTGCAAGGGACGCATCGTCGGCCTGGACCAGTACGGCGGCTCGGCGCCCTACCAGGTGCTGGCCGAGCAGTATGGATTTACCCCGGAACAGGTTGTCCGCGTCGCGCAGGAAATGCTCGCCGCCCAATAACGCGAGGCCCGCTCATGGCCCGTTTTGTCATCGAAGGCGGCCGCCGGCTGACCGGAACCCTGGTTCCGGGCGGCAACAAGAATGCCGCCCTGCCCATGCTGGCCGCCTGCCTGCTCACCGATGAGCCGGTGACCCTGCACCGCGTGCCGCGCATCGAGGACGTGCGCGTCATGCTGGAGCTGCTGCGGGCCCTGGGCGCCGTGGTGGAGGAGCAGGAGGGCACGGTCCGCGTCTGCGCGAAGGGCGTGCGGAAGAGCCGGCTCGATCGCGTCCTGTGCGCCAAGCTGCGCGCGTCGATCCTGTTCGCCGGGCCCCTGGTGGCCCGCACCGGCCGCGCCATCCTGGCGCCGCCGGGAGGCGACGTGATCGGCCGCCGGCGGCTCGACACCCATCTGCTGGCGCTGAAGGCGCTGGGCGTGGAGGTGAGCGGAACGCGCGACTACACCTTCACGGCCAGGAAGCTGAAGGGGGCGGATATCCTCCTCGACGAGGCCAGCGTCACCGGCACCGAAAACACGGTCATGGCCGCCTGCCTGGCCGAGGGCCGCACGGTCATTTCCAACGCCGCCTGCGAGCCGCACGTGCAGGATCTGTGCGAGCTGCTGAATGCCATGGGCGCGAAGATCGGCGGACACGGGACGAACCGGATCACGATCGACGGAGTCGCCGCCCTGCATGGCGCCGACTACTGCGTGCAGCCCGATCCCATCGAGATCGGCAGCTACGTGGCCGCCGCCGCCATGACGGGCGGCGAGCTGACCATGGAAGGCGTGGTGGCGGAGCACCTGCGGCCCATCGCCCAGGTTTACGCCAAGCTGGGCGCGAGCTTCAAGGTGGAGAACGGCGTCCTGCGGCTGCCCGCGCACCGCAAGCTGCGGATCATGCACGACTACGGGGACGCGGTGCCCCGCATCGAGGACGGCATCTGGCCGAGCTTCCCCTCGGACCTGATGAGCGTGGCCGTGGTCATGGCCGTGCGCGCCTCGGGGACGGTTGTCTTTTACGAGAAGCTCTTCGAGAGCCGGCTCTATTTCGTGGACCGCCTGATCGAGATGGGCGCCCGCATCGTGCAGTGCGATCCGCACCGCGTGGTGGTGGTGGGCCCGTCGCGGCTCCACCGGTCGCACCTGATCAGCCCGGACATCCGCGCCGGCATGGCGCTGATCCTGGCCGCGCTCTGCGCCAAGGGGCGCAGCGTGGTGGACAACGCCCAGTGCGTGGACCGGGGATACGAACGGATCGAGGAAAAACTGCGCTCCCTGGGCGCCAACATCGTGCGGGAAGAATGACCATGCTGCACATGCTGGACCTCTTCGGCACCTTGGTGTTCGCCATCTCCGGCGCCTTTCGCGCGGTCAAGTACGAGCTGGATATCCTGGGCGTCCTGGTGCTGGCCGTGGCGGTGGGCGTGGGCGGCGGCATTATGACCGACGTGCTGGTGGGGAACCAGCCGCCCTTCGCCCTTCGCGACGAGCGGTATTTGCTGATCTGCATTGTCGGCGGGCTGCTGGTCTTTGTGGGCGCCAAGCGGATCGCGCCCTGGTGGGATGGCGTGATGACCGCCGACGCCCTGGGGCTTGGCGTTTTCGCCGCGCTCGGGGCGGCCAAAGGCGCGGCGGCGGGGCTGGGCCACGTGGGCGTGATGATGGCGGCCACCTTGACGGCGACGGGCGGCGGCGTGATTCGCGATGTGCTGGTGCGGGAGATTCCCGCCGTCCTGCGGGCCGACTTCTATGCCACCGCCGCCATTGCGGGCGGGCTCTTTTTTGAAATCGCCCGCGCCCGCGGCTATTCCCTGAACGTGCAGCTGTTTTCCTGCATTGCCGTCACCCTGATCCTCCGCCTGCTCGCCATGCGCTACAAGATGGCGCTTCCCCGCGTCCGGCGCCTGCCGAAGTCGCCCTCGGAGCAGGCGCGCGGGAAGATATAATCAGCGGGTTGCGGGCTTGGAGGATATAACATAGACAATTCTTGTTATAGGATAATGGCGCTTCCGGGTTTGTGGGGGGCATATATATTTACGCATCTTGGCGCCAGTTTCGCCAAAAGCCAATTTCCTTATATGTATTGATCTTATTCTGTCATCCCGAGCGGAGGCCCGCTTCGGGCC
>CAIKKV010000300.1 GCA_903828035.1 uncultured bacterium | reverse complement strand
GGTGATGACGTCGGTCACCTCGTCCAGCCCGAAGGAGGCCTGCTTGTAGGGGCGGATGCCGGCGTTGCCGGTGAAGAGGATGTCCAGCTGGCCCCAGGCGTGCCCCGTTCCCTCCGGCTCCGACAAGATCAGGAAGCGGCGGACGAGAGCCTTGACGGCGGCGGCGGGAACGCCGCGCAGGCGGCGGGCGTGGTGCAGGGTCAGATGGAGGGAATTCGTCATTGAGCGGCTCCTGCAAAGAAGATACTATGAACCCTCAAAGAAGGGAAGCGCGGGAACGCGCGCGGTGAAAGGCTTATGGCGGCTCCAAAGAAAAAGGCTTCAACGATCCTGGTCTGCTTCGGCAACGACACCTATTGGGTCGAGACCACGGCGCGCGAATATATCGCCGGCCTCATTCCCGAGGAGAACCGGGTTTTCGGGCTCGATACCATCGACGGCCTGGTGGAATCGGGCAGCGCCGCCTCCCAGGCGATCCGCCGCTGCCTGGGCGCGCTGGACACGCCTCCGTTCCTGGGCGGCGACAAGGTGGTGTGGCTGAAGGGCGCGGCTTTCCTGGGCGCCTCGGGGCGGGCCACGCGCGGCCAGGAGGTCAAGGATTGCATCGATCGCCTGACCGCCCTTGTTAAGAAGGGTTTGGTGGCGGGCGTCTCGTTTCTCGTCACGGCGCCGTCGGTGGACAAGCGGTCCGCCTTTTACAAGGCCTGCGAAAAAGCGGGCGAGGTGCGCGAGTTTTCGGTCACCGAAAAGAGCTACGAGATCGACCAGCAGGCGGCCTCCATCATCCAGGACGCGCTCCGGGATGCGGGGCTGACGGCGAGCGACGAGGTGGTCACCGCGCTGGCGGAGCGGGAAGGGTGCGACACGCTGCAGATCCGCAACGAGGTGGAGAAGCTGCGCGTGTACCTGGGCGACGTCAAGAAGGTGACGCTCGACGATGTGGAAGCGGTGGTCTGCTCGGTCCGCGGTTCCCAGCCCTGGGATCTGGCCGATGCCGTGGTGCAGCGGGATCTGGTGAAAGCGCTGCGGGTGTTGACCCGGCTGCTCGACCAGAAGACGGCCGGCGTGTATATCATGGCGATCCTGGAGGGGCGCTTCAAGGAGTTCCTGGTGTATCGCGAGGCCCTGGATCGCGGGTGGCTGCGCGCCGGCGCTTCGGGCCGCGGCTCGCCGTGGGACGGGCTGCCGGAGGAGACGGCGGTCCAGCTGACGGCGATCCTGGGCAAGGATCCGCGGACGGTGCCCGGGTTCATCATGAACCAGCGCGTGCGCCAGGCGCAGGCGTTCAAGAAGAGCGAGATTTTGCGCATTCAGAAGCGGCTGCTGGAGTCGCACCGCATGATGGTGACCGGCGCGGCCGACGAGCAGTGGATCCTGGAGATGACGCTGATCCGCATTTTGCGGAGGCCCGCCCCGCGGCCCCGATAAGAGAAGAGCTCACGCGGAGGCGCGGAGACGCGGAGCAATTGGAGACATCGGAGAATGCCGGCGGGGAACCGCCGGCTCCCTTGAAATGAGATGGTCTGCGTCGCCGATCGAGCAAAAAAATCAGGTCCTTCCTGATTTCTGGGGGGATTGTATATGGGTTCAAGTGACCACATGGCTTCGGTACATGCGTTATTTGAGTCTTTTTACTCGTCATCCCGAGCGGAGGCCCGCTTCGGGCCGGAGTCGAGGGATCTCCGGGTTTAGCCGGCAAGGACGAGATCCCTCGACTACGCTCGGGATGACGGCAAAGGCGCTGTGAGGTCGAAGAAAATTATGCCTGGCAGGTATTTCATTCAATGAATAATCCCCTCATAAACCCGGAAGCGCCAAAATCATTTTTGACAAACATGATACCAGGGTAGTACTATTATTGCGTGCCACGGAAGATCAGAGAATTGATAGGCGATCTGAAAAAAGCGGGTTTTGTGGATCGCGGCGGCAAGGGCAGCCACCGGGCAATGAAAACCAGCGATCACTATCTTAAAATCGTGGAATGGTCAGAAGAGGATCAGTGCTATGTGGGCCAGTGCCCGGGGCTGATGCTTGGCGGGATTCACGGGGATGATGAAGCCAAGGTGTATAAGGCGCTTTGCCAGGCTGTGGAAGAATGGATTGCCCTTTACCACAAGGATGGCGCGCCGCTTCCCCCGGCCACGGCGGGAAGGGAATATTCCGGGAAGTTTGTCGTGAGGGTGGGCAAGGACCTGCACAAGGCGCTG